>DATEDV010000440.1:0-2019 GCA_035281485.1 Candidatus Limnocylindria bacterium
CCGGCGGCGCCCCCGATGACGATGTTCTGCACGGTCGAGCGTTTGAGCCAGAGCGTGTACACGAAGATGTAGAAGAGCGTCCCCGCGATGGCGAGCGTCGCCGCGAGCACGTTCGCGAAGAGCGCGAGCACGGCGAACGCCACGATGTTGAGAACGATGCCGAGCCCGATGGCCCACTCGTCGGGCACGCGGTGCGCCGGCAGCGGGCGGCGGCGCGTGCGTCGCATGAGCTCGTCGATATCGCGATCGAAGTAGTGGTTCAGGGCCGAGGCGCCGCCGCTCGCCGCCGCGCCGCCCACGATCGTCGCCGCGAGGAGCGAGAAGGGCGGGACGCCGCGCGCCGCGAGGAACATCGCGCCGATCGCGGTGAGCAGCAGCAGCGACATGATCGCGGGCTTCGTGAGCGCGACCATGTCGGACACGAGCTCGCGCGAGGGCATCGCCGGACGCCACGCGACCGCGGTGAGCGCGACGGTGAGGCACCACACCAGCGACGCGAGGGCGGGATGAGCCCCGAGCGCCCACGGCGCGAAGCCGGAGAGCGGATTGGCCGCGCCGACCGCGACCTGCGCGGCGAACGTCGCGGCCGTGAGGACCGCGAGGGGACCGAGGCCCGGCGCCTCACGGCGGTGCCGCCAGGCCTGCCAGCAGGCCCCGAGGAGCACGACGCCGACCACGGCCGCGACCCAGCGGTGCGCCATATGGATCGCGGGCGCGCCGAACGTCGGGAACGCGCCGTCGTCACAGAGCGGCCACGTCAGGCACGCCGTGCTCGCGTCCGCGCCGCGCACGTACGCGCCGGTGAGCATCAGGACGAACGTGCCTGCCGCTGCCGCAAGCACGAGCGCGGTCCACGGGGCGCCGCGCCCGCGGTCCACCAGGTCCGGCCACCGCGCGTCGACCGCGAGCACGGTGAGGACGGCGAGCAGGATCTCCGCGTTCGCGAAGTGCGCGGTGACCCAGGTGTCGGGGAGCTCGAGCAGCACGACGATCGCGCCGAGCAGCGCCTGGACCAGATACAGCACGCCGGCGGCGACGACGAGCACGAGCGCACGGCGCCGCGCGCGGTAGCGCGCGATGGTGATCGCGCCGAGCGTCGCGAGGCTCAGTCCGGCCGCGATCGCGATGAAGCGGTGGAACCACTCGATGCGCGTCTGCGGGTCGAGGCCCGGGAGGAACTGTCCGTGGCAGAGCGGCCAGTCGGGGCAGCCCAGGCCGGAACCGGTGACGCGCACGATCCCGCCCCACACGACGACGAGGAACATGCTCGCGAGCGTGATGTAGACGAGGGCGCGATAGCGCGGGCCGTAGGTCATGCGCACTTCCACGACGTGCTCCCTAGTGGGGCACGTCTTCTTTCAAGGGGCGTGCGCTGTGCACGACCGGGATACGCAGGAAGTTGTACGGCGGTGGCGGCGAGCTGGTCGCCCACTCGAGCGTGTCGCCCTCCCAGGGATCGTCGTCGGCGATCTTGCCGCCCTTGAACACGATGCTCGTCAGGAAGTTCCAGATGAAGATGAGGATCGACACCGCGATGAGGTAAACGCCGATCGTCGCGATGAGATTCAGGAATCCCCACTCCGGCGACTGCACGTAGTGGTATGTCCGGCGCGGCATGCCCTCGATCCCGAGCTGGTGCATCGGGTAGAAGGCCAGGTTGAAGCCGAGGAAGAAGATCATGAACTGGATCACGCCGAGCTTCTCGCTGAGCATGCGACCGCTCATCTTCGGGATCCAGTAGAACGCCGCCGCGAAGAACGTGAAGAGCGCGCCCCCCACCAGGACGTAGTGGATGTGCGCGACGACGTAATAGGTGTCCGACAGCTGGATATCCACCGGAACGGAGCCCAGGAAGACCCCCGATATCCCGCCGATCGTGAAGACGGCGAGGAACCCGAGCGCGAACAGCATCGGCGTCTTGTAGCGAAGGGATCCGCCCCAGAGCGTGCCGAGCCACGAGAACACCTTCACCCCGGTCGGGACGGCGATGAGCATCGTCGACGACATGAAGAAGATCTG
>DATEDV010000441.1:0-3958 GCA_035281485.1 Candidatus Limnocylindria bacterium
CCTGGGAGTGACGCTCCGCTAGGTCCCCGCGAACTCCGGCAGCGCGAAGAGCTCATCGAGCGACCTGATCACCCGGTCCGGCACCGCGTCGCCCCGTGCGCGCTCGACCGCGCTCTCCTCCTCGAGACCGGTGAGGATGAGCACGCCGCGCCCGCCGACGCGATGCGCGGCCACGATGTCGTAGTCGGTCGAGTCGCCGATGACCACGGGGTCGCGCTCGCCCGCACGCCGCAGCACCTCCTCGAAGAGGAACGGCTCGGGCTTTCCGATGCAGACCGCCGCACGGCCCGTCGCGAGCTCGAGCGCGGCGACGATCGTCCCCGCTCCCGGGAGCAGGCGTCCTTCGACGGGATAGGCGCGGTCCTTGTTCGAGCACACGAAGCGGGCCCCCGCGAGCACGCAGCGCTGCGCCTCGGCGAGCTTCGCGTAGGTCAGGTGCAGGTCGAGCCCCACGACGACCGTGTCCGCCGGCGGCGGGAGCTCGAGGCTCGTGAGATAGCGCCGCATCGCCGCGGGATCGACGCCGTCCGCCGCGGCGTCGTCGGGCGGCTCGATGCCCGGCGCCGCCGACGAGTCGCGCACGCCGATGCCGGTCCGGCGGATCTCCTCGCGCAGACCGTTCGCGCCGAGCACGTACACGTCGTTCGGCCTCGGATCGAGACGCTCGAGGTAGTGCGCGGTCGCGTATCCGCTCGTGACGACATGGTCGACGTCGCCGCCGAGACCGAGGCGGCCAAGTCGCTGCACGTACTCCTCGCGCGTCGACGTCGAGTTGTTCGTCGCGAAGAAGACCTGCCAGCCCGCGCGCCGCAGGCGCTCGACGGTCTCTCGCGCGTGCGGCATGAGGATGCTGCCGCGATACAGCACGCCGTCCATGTCGAAGATCGCGACGGGCACGGGACCGAAGGCTAAGGCTTCTTCTTTCCGCGTCGCCGATACGCACGCCAGGCTTTCCCGGCGGTGCTATCGGGATAGCGCCGCTCGACGTATGAGTCGATGCGGGCGAACACGAGCGCAAGGATCGCCGCGAGCAGGACTCTCCAGAGCTGGAAGAAGAGGAGACGCACGCAGCCGGCGAGGCAACAGCCCACGACGGCACTCTAGCGAGTGACGTGCCAACTCACGTCGCGCGCGCCTCTCGGACCAGGGCATCCACCCAGATCGCCAGCCGTTCGCGCGCGTCCGCGAGCGGAAGCGCGACGCCGAGCTCCTGATAGCCCTCGACCCAGTGCGCGAGCCACTTGATCGGCGAGAGGCAGGCGACGAGATCCCAGAACCGCAGACCGGCGAGCGCACCGCGCCGCTGCCGATAACGATCGAGGAAGATGTCGGCGGTCCGCGAGCCGCTGAACAGCACGATGTCATTGCGCGCGATCGAGACGTCGAGCGCGGGATCGTCGATGCGCACTCCGTCCCAGTCGACGATGCCGGTAAGCCGTCCCTCGTCCCAGATCGTGTTCCCGAACCAGAAGTCGCCGTGGATGAGCGTCGGTGCGTTCGCACGCAGCCCCGCTGCGACGCTTGGGAGGGCGGCAGCCACAGAGTCCCACAGCGGCTCCGTCCGCTCGGGGGGCTTTGCGAGGATGCGGTCGACGCGCGCCTGTGGCGACTCGCCGCGTCGAAAGTCCGGCGGCAGATTCGCCAGCGGCGTGTCGTGGACATCCGCGAGCGCGTCGGCCATCTGTCGCGCCCAGGCTCCCGCGTCGGCGTCGGGCGGTCGTGGCGCGCCGTGGAAGAAGGTCATGACGATCAGCGGATCGCCAAGGATGTCGCCGGCGGGATCGCCGAGGACCGGCCGCGGCGCGAGCACGTTCGCCCGTGACAGGGCGGTGAGCGCTGCGAACTCGCGTCGGGCGGCCTCGACGCGATCGTGTGGATATTCGCGGTAGATCCGCACGACGAAGTCCTCATCCGCTCGGCCCTGGAGCCGCAGACGGTACGTCGCCGTGTCGAGACCGCCGACGAGCGGCTCGGCGGTCACCTGCGCCGCATCCGGCCGGATGCGCCGGCGCAAGCGATCGAGCTCGTCGTCCGACAGCGGGCGACGGCGTCGCGCGGTCGCCTCGCGATCGACTGCCACTCCCGTCAGGCGGTGACGGCCGGCTGGACGATCGGCAGCGTGTGGAGCGCGTGCGGCACCAGCAGCACGCTCGCGCGCTTCGGACGGCCGATGTGCTCGTACGCGATGTCCAGCGCCTCCTCCACGTCGACCGCGGCGCGGAGCTTGGCGAGGCGCACGACCTCCGGTGCCTCGGACGCCGCGACGATCACGAGGCAGTGCTGCAGCGTGAGCGCGACCATGACCGCGCGCTGCTCGCCGCCGGCGAAGTGACGCCGCGCCTCCTCGACGACCGCGGCGGGCGACTCCGCGCGCTCGAGCGCCGCGAGGAAGCGCTGCTCCCCCGCTCCCTCGCCCGCGCCTTCGTCGAGGCGCGCGGCGATGATGATCGCGCCGCCCTCGCGCACCACCGGTGTGGGCGCGAAGCGCAGGTAGGTCGCCGCGCGCGAGGCCTGGTACAGGTTCGCGTCCTTGGGCTGTCCCACGCCGGCGATCGCGATGTCGTACTGCTTGGCGATCGGCCGCGTGTACAGCCGAGCCGCGACGTCGACGAGCTCACGCAGGACGTCGTCGGGCGCGCCGGCCGCGACGGCCACGACGCGCTCGCGATCGTCGGTCACGACGTTGAGGCAGAAACGCAGGCCGGCGCGCCGCGCGATCTCGGCGATCGTCTCGTGGAACGGGTTGCCCTCGATCTTCGCGAGGCGCACACCGGGATCCTCGAGGAAGCGCATGCCGTGGGTCGCCGTGATGACCGGCTCGCCGCAGCAGCCGATCGCGACGGTCTTGCGGCCGCCCGAGTAGCCCGCGTATTGGTGTGGCTCGACGATCCCCGTCGCGATGACGAGATCCGCGTCCTTGACGATCCGCTGCGTCGAGCCCGGCACGCCATACGGCTGGATCGGGCCGAGGTCGGCCCACTGCGAAGGGTCGCGGCCCTCCGAATCGACGACGCGCACGCGGTCGACGACCGCGCCGAGCTTCTGTCGCTTCTCGGCGTCGGTCGTCGCACGGTGCAGGCCGACCGCGACGACGACCGTGATCCGCGCATCGGGGATCCCGCCCGCGTTCAGCTCGTCCAGCATCGGTGGGACGAGCACGTCGTCGGGGGACGCCCGCGTCAGGTCGGTGACGGCGATGAGCGCGGTCGCATCCTCGCGTGCCGCGACGGCGTCGCGCGCGAGCTGCGCGAGCGCGGGCGATCCGTGCGGCCGGCGGAGCGCCTCGAGCGTCGCCCGCGGCAGGTCGGCGATGACGGGCGCCGCCTGCGACTCGACGACGTCGACGTCGAACCACGGCTGCACCATGAACTCCAGCTCGCCGTCGCCGTAGGGAACGCGTCGGAAGGGATCGCCGCCGGGCGGCGCCTTCTGCACTACAGCAGTCGCAGGATCAAGAGGACGAGGGCGATGACGAGCAGGATGTGGATCAGATTGCCGGTCCGTGGGATCGAGGGCATCCGCGCCGGGCCGAAATAGCCCAGGAGCCACAGGATGACCAAGATGACGATGATGAGCTCGAGCACCCGCATATGAAATCACGATTCGCCGACTGGGTCACGACCGCCGACGCGGTGCGCGCGACGACCAAGAAGCTGGAGAAGAACCGGCTGCTTGGCGCGTACCTGGCGCGTCTCGAGGACGACGATCTCGTGATCGCGGCGCGTCTATTCGCAGGCGCGCCGTTCCCTCGGAAGGACGAGCGCGTGCTGTCGGTCGGGTGGGCCGCGCTGTCAGACGTGCTCCTCGAGCGCGCCGGCAAGAGCGGCGACGACATGGGCGCGAGCTACCAGCGGCACGCGGATCTCGGCGACGTCGCGCACGAGCTCATCGGCGACTCGCCGCACCAGGGTGAGCCGCTGACGCTGGACGACGTCGCGGCCGCCTTCGACGGGATCGC
>DATEDV010000442.1:0-9080 GCA_035281485.1 Candidatus Limnocylindria bacterium
CCTAAGAACCACGAAGCCCTCGTTCCATGCGGGAACGAGGGCCACAGCACGGCATCGCCGCGCTCGGTTCTCGCCTCCGCAGGACTTATCCCGTCACCGGGTGCCGGCTTCTTTGGCTTTTGAGTTGTCGAGACGCCGCAGGGGTTGCGCCCCCGCGACCTCTATCGCTCGATTATGCGGTCGCGCGCCCCGGCAGTCCAAGCGTCGCGCCGAGGTCGAGCTTCACGCTCGGTCCCTGCGTGCTTGTGAGGTGAACGCTGCGCACGTACTGGCCCTTCACGCCGGCGGGGCGCGCGCGGTTGATCGCGTCGACCACCGTCGCGAGGTTCTCCACGAGCGCCTGCTCGCTGAACGACGACTTGCCGACGACGGTGTGGATCACCGCGGTCTTGTCGACACGGAACTCGACGCGGCCACCCTTGGCGTCGCGGACCGCCTTGCCGACGTCGAACGTGACCGTGCCGGACTTCGGGTTCGGCATGAGGCCGCGCGGACCGAGCACGCGCCCGAGCTTCCCGACCTGACCCATGAGGTCCGGCGTCGCGATCGCGACGTCAAACTCCATCCACCCGCCCTCGATGCGCTTCGCCAGATCCTCGGCGCCGACGACGTCGGCTCCGGCCGCCTGCGCCTCGCGCGCCTTCTCGCCCTGGGCGAAGGCGATGACGCGGACCGACTTGCCCGTGCCGTGCGGGAGCACGGCGGCGCCGCGGACCATCTGGTCGGCGTGCTTGGGATCGACGCCCATCCGCAGGTGCAGCTCCACGGTGGTGTCGAACTTGGCCTGGCTGGTCTCCTTCACGAGCTTCACGCCCTCGTCGGGCATGTACTCGCGACCGCGCTCGATCTTCTTGGCGAGCTCTGCGTAGCGCTTGCCGCGCTTCTGTGTCATGTCATCGCTCCTCTCGGCCTGATGGCCTCCCGTCTCACGCGCGGTGCACGCCGACCGGCTGGTCGGAGAGATCGATACTGGCTAGCCGACCTCGACGCCCATGCTACGCGCGGTGCCCTCGACCATCTTCATCGCGCCCTCGACGCTCGTCGCGTTGAGGTCGTTCATCTTGGTCTCGGCGATCTTCTTCACCGCGGCGCGGCTGATCTTCCCCACCTTGTTCTTGTTCGGCTGACCGGAGCCCTTCTCGATGCCGGCCTCCTTGCGGATGAGATCGGCCGCGGGCGGGCTCTTCGTCACGAACGTGTACGAGCGGTCCTCGAACACCGTCACGACCGCGGGCACGACGGTGCCCGCGAGCGACGCGGTGCGCTCGTTGTATTCCTTGATGAACTGACCCATGTTGATGCCGTGCGGGCCGAGCGCCGTGCCGACGGGCGGCGCCGCGGTGGCCTTCCCCGCCTGGATCTGGACCTTGACGACCGCCTTGATCTTCTTCGCCATTACTTCACCAGCTTCTCGATCTGCAGGAAGTCCAGCTCGACCGGCGTCTCGCGGCCGAAGATGGACACCAGGACCTTGACCTTGTTGCGCTCGGGGTTCACCTCGTCGACGACACCGTGGAGGTCCGTGAACGGACCGTCGGTGACGCGCACGGCCTCGCCCTTGGTGAATGCCACCTTGTACTTCGGTGCGTCCAGCTTGATCTGCCGCAGGATCGCGCGCACCTCCGTCTCGGTGAGCTCGGTCGGCTTGTTGCCGCTGCCGACGAAGCTCGTCACCCCGGGCGTGTTGCGCACGACGTACCAGGAGTCATCGCTCATGACCATCTCGACGAGCACGTAGCCGGGGAAGATCTTCCGCTCGACCGGGTGGCGCTTTCCGTTCTTGATCTCGATCTCTTCCTCGGTCGGAACGAGGACCTGGAAGATCTTGTCGCCCATGTCCATCGACTGGATGCGGTGCTCGAGGTTGGTCTTCACCTTGTTCTCATAGCCCGAGTACGTGTGGATCACGTACCAGCGGCGCCCGGTGTCTGCCTGCGGCTCGGCCGTCGGCGCGGCGGCCGCGGGACGCTCCGGCTCGGGCTCCTCGACGACCGGAGGCGCGATCTCCGGCTCGGCCTCGGCGACGGCGCCGGCGCGGCGAAGCAGCTTCTTCGCCTCGTCGACCGACACCTCCTCCTCGGGCTCCGCGGTGCCGAGGAACGCGCGCGCGGCGAGCGTGGCTTCCTCATCGGAGAGCTTCGCCGCGTCGATGCCGCCGTCCATGGCCGTGTCCTCGGTGGGCATGGCCTCGTCCGCCGGCGTTTCCTCGCGGCGCTCGTCCTGCTCGCTGCGCTCCTGTTCGTCCATGCGACTCCTTACTACAACGCGGGCTGTGCTACGGCGCGGGTGGCGGCGATGTCGTCGGCGACCCGACGATGCCGTTCGTGATCGTGATGGTGAAGACGTTGTCGAAGACCCAGATGTACGCGGCGATGATCGTCGAGATCACGAGCACGATGAGCGTGAGACGGAGGACCGTCTCACGGGTCGGCCACGTGACCTTGCGCAGCTCGGCCCAGGCCTCCTGGGCGAACTGGATCGGACCCTGTCGCGCCTCCCGGAGCGGCGCGGCCACGCTACGACTCATCGCGATCGGCACGGCGGGAGAGACTCGAACTCTCAACCACTGGTTTTGGAGACCAGGGCTCTGCCAGTTGAGCTACCGCCGTATGGCAGCTGCGCTGCATCAATTATCTCGTCTCCCGGTGTGGTGTGTGCCGCCGGCAGCGCGGGCAGAACTTGGACAGCTCGATCCGGTCCGGGTCGTTCTTCCGGTTCTTCGTGGTCGCGTAGGTGCGCGACCGGCAGGTCGAGCACGCCAGCGTGAGGATCGGTCGGTTGTCCTTCGGCATCTCTCTTTACTCCAGGATCTTCGTCACCACGCCGGCGCCCACGGTCTTGCCGCCCTCGCGGATGGCGAAGCGCAGACCCTCTTCCAGGGCGATCGGGGTGATGAGCGTGATCGTGAGACCGACGTTGTCGCCGGGCATGACCATCTCGGTGCCCGAGGGCAGCTCGGCCGACCCGGTCACGTCGGTGGTGCGGATGTAGAACTGAGGCCGGTAGCCGTTGAAGAAGGGGGTGTGGCGGCCGCCCTCCTCCTTGGAGAGCACGTAGACCTCGGCGGTGAACTTGGTGTGCGGCTTAACGCTCGCCGGCTTGGCGATGACCTGGCCGCGCTCGATGTCCTCACGCTCGAGGCCGCGCAGCAGCAGGCCGATGTTGTCGCCGGCCTCGCCCTGGTCGAGGAGCTTGCGGAACATCTCGACGCCGGTGACGACTGACTTCTTGGCCTCGCGGATGCCGACGATCTCGATCTCCTCGCCGACCTTGACCACCCCGCGCTCGACGCGTCCGGTGGCCACGGTGCCGCGGCCCTTGATGGCGAAGACGTCCTCGATCGGCATCAGGAACGGCTTGTCCTTGGCGCGGACGGGGGTCGGGATGTAGCTGTCGACGGCGTTCATGAGCTCGAAGATGCACTTGAACTCGGGGGCGTTCACGTCGGTGGACCCGGACTCCAGCGCCTTGAGCGCCGATCCCCGGATGATCGGCGTCTTGTCGCCGTCGAACTTGTACTTCGTGAGCAGCTCACGAACCTCCAGCTCGACCAGCTCGAGGAGCTCCTCGTCGTCGACCATGTCGACCTTGTTGAGGAAGACCACGATCTGCGGCACCTCGACCTGACGGGCCAGAAGGATGTGCTCTCTGGTCTGCGGCATCGGGCCGTCGGCGGCGGAGACGACGAGGATCGCGCCGTCCATCTGCGCGGCGCCGGTGATCATGTTCTTGATGTAGTCGGCGTGGCCGGGGCAGTCGACATGCGCGTAGTGGCGCTTGTCGGTCTCGTACTCGACGTGGGCGATGGAGATGGTGATGCCGCGCTCGCGCTCCTCGGGGGCGTTGTCGATCGAGTCGAACGGCCGGAACTCGGCCTCGCCCTTGAGCGCCAGCGTCTTGGTGATCGCCGCGGTGAGCGTGGTCTTGCCGTGGTCGATGTGACCGATGGTGCCGACGTTCACGTGCGGCTTGGTGCGCTCGAACTTCTTCTTCGCCATGTGTTTCTCGGAAGGACCCCGCTTTCCTTTTCCTTTTTCTGTGAGCCCACCTCGGGGATCGAACCCGAGACCTCGTCCTTACCAAGGACGTGCTCTACCAACTGAGCTAGGTGGGCAGAGCTCCATATTCCGGACACAAAAACGAGGTTGCTTGCGCAACCCCTTCGGCGCCTGGACATAAGCATTATCCGCCCGGGGCCCGGCGACCGTCAACGACGCTCCGCGACGGCCGGCCGGGCCCCCGGTATTTCCTAGAAGTTGTCGACCTCGATGCTCGTCTCGGAGGTGTTCCCGTGCCGATCGGTCGCGGTGACCGTGTAGGTGTTCCGTGACATCGGCACCCCGTAGACGATGGTCCAGTCGTAGAGCTGGCAGTTCTCGAGCACGCCGTTGATGTAGATGCAGTACACGATGAGATCCTGCGGCGTGTTGTCGTCCGTGGACTTCGTCCACCGCAGCCACGTCTCGCCGTCAGGCATCCAGAGGTTCGTGAAGAGGCCCGGTGGCGTGGGAGGCGTGACGTCGTCGATCGGAGCGGCGGTCGTGACCGTCAGCTGGTCACTCAGCGCGCGGAAACCCGCGAAGTCCCTCGCCTCGACCGCGAACGTATAGGTCGTCTGCGGCTGGAGGGCGAACGATGCGGACGTCGCCGTGCTGTTGCTGAGCACCGCCACGCCATCGCGAGAGACCGTGAAGTGGACGGGACCTTCCTCCACGGTCGACCACGCGAGCGAGACCCACTTGTCGCCGAGGCTCGTGACCTGGACGACCGGCTTCGTCGGCGGCGTGCTGTCGGCGGGCGTGGTGAACGTCACGAAGGGGCTGTTCTGGGAATTCCGGTTGTTGTTGTCGAGCGCGCCGACGTAGAGCGTGTACGTGTTGTTGGGCCGGATGCCGGTGCGGAACGTCCACGAGGTGGCGTCACCGGGCGCGCGCTCGTAGTTGCTGCCGGCGGAGAGCAGGTAGGCCTGGATCCCGACCGAGCTCGTCGCCGCGGTCCAGCTGAGCGAGACCGAGTACGAGGTCAGACCGGTGATCCGCAGATCGGTCGGCGGCGTTGGGAACGACGTTGTCTGCGTCGGCGTCGGGGTGGGACTCGGCTTGGGCGGTTTGCGCGCCCCGTTCGGTGCGGCCAGTGCCGACTGGCCCACGGCGAGCAGGAACACGAGCATCGCGACGAAGACGATGGTCGGCGTCCGACCGGACATGGCACCCTCCCGTAGCTGTTCGCGCGTCTCAGCAACGGGTACGCGGGACCGCGCGGCGCGGATGAGGGTGCGGTTCAGCCCCGCCGGCGGGTGCGGCCACCGCCCTGCACGGTCCCGGGCGCGTCGGTCCGCGTGACCGCGAAGCTGCTGCCGTCGGACCCAAGGGTCGACGGCACCGCCAGCAGCTGACCGGCGCGATTGATCATCGCGACGGGCTGCGCGTCGAGCTGGGAGAGCCCGAGGCTCACTCCGTCGCGGACCGCGTTGCCCGCGAGGAAGCGCACCGTGCCGAAGGCGCTGAGCGGGATGATGCCGCGGTCCGTGCTCGGTGCCTCCTGGATCCACTCCGCCGACGACCGCGATGAGTCGTAGCGCAGCGTCTTCTCGTAGGAGTCGCGCGTGGTGTTGTTCACCATCACGATGAGCCACACACCGCGCGTCTGCTCGGTGATCGTCACCGTGACCGAGTCGCCGGCCGTCACCTCGAGCGGAGCCGGCCGTGAGTAGTCCGGCAGGATCTCCGTCCACGCCGAGTAGGTGACCGCGCCGCTTCCCGTTACGGTCGCCTGCGTGCCGGCCTGGATCAGGTCGGTGCCCGTGACGCCGCCGATGCCGACCCAGGTCGCGTCCGCCCCGGCGCTCGTCGCGCTGACGGTCGGCACGATCCACGTACCGCTGACCGACGTGTAGGTGCCACCGGTCGCCACGTATCCGGACCAGTTGCTCGACGTGTCGGAGATCCGCGCCGGTGTCGTCGTGTCCGGCTGCGTCTGCGTGGGACCGGCCGCGGGGGCGACGCTCTGCGCGCTCGGCTGTACGTTGCTGTCGATCTTCCACGTCCCGCCGTCGAGCACGAGCGTGTAGTCGTTGCGATCGGTGCGCTGGTCCTGCGAGCCGTCGCTGTACGTCGTGCGCCACGTTTCGTACGCGGTCGCCGCCGCGGTCGCTCCGGACACGGTCACGCTTCCCCACTCGATCCCCACGAGGCTGAAGCTCACGACGCCGCCGCGGGCGAGATCGCGGTTGATCTCCGCGAGGAGCTCGTAGTGCGAGTCCGTCGCGGTGTCGCGCATGAACGACGCGTCGCCGGTGAGGAAGGCTTTCACCTGCGCCTCGTTCGCGCGCTCGATCACGTCGCGCACGGCGGCCGTGCTCGCTTCGGTCGCGACGGCCGCCGCCGTGGCGTCGGGCTGCAGCTGGTCGACGAGCCTGCCGAGGTCGATCTGGCCGCCGCACGCCGTGAGGAGGATCGCGACGACGATCAGCACTCTTCGCATGGGACGATCCTGCGCCGCGTTCGTAGGGGGTGGATGAGAGTTCGCTAAGAGAGCGCTAAGAACGGGGAAGGAGCGCCCTCAGCGCCGCGCCACCAGCCGCGCGAGCTCCGCTCCCCGCACGAAGCGCATCGCGACGATCACGATCACGACGGTGAGCGCGATGAGCAGCGTCGAGAGCGCCGCGAGCGTCGGGTTCTGGTACTGCTCGAGGTAGAGGAACATCTGGATCGGCAGCGTGATGTTCGCCGGCCGCACCAGGAAGATGGACGCCTCGGTCTCGTCGAATGACGTGATGAAGGCGAACACCGCCGCGACGATGAGGCCGGCGCGGATCTGCGGCAGCGTCACTCTCCAGAACGTCCGCAGCGGGCCGGCACCCAGGTCCATCGCGGCCTCCTCGAGGCTCCGGTTGACATTCACGAGGCTCGCCGTGAGCAGGACGATCGTGAAGGGCAGCGACAGCATGGTGTGCACCGCGACGAGGCTGGGCAGGGAGCCGTACATGCGCAGCCGGATGAGCAGGATGAAGACAGCGATCCCGATCGCGACCTTCGGCATGACGAGCGGCGAGAGGAAGAACGCCCGGAGCGCAGGCTTGCCGCGGAAGGTGCCGCGCACGAGCGCCAGCGCCGCCAGCATGCCCGCGGGGACGGCGATGAGCGTGGACGCGGCGGCGACGATCAGCGAGTTCACCATCCCGGTGCGGAACGGCTCATAGCCGAGGACGAACTCGTACCACCGGAGCGAGAAGCCCTCCGGCGGGAACGTGTTGAACGACGCGCTGTTGAACGAGTTGACCACCACGAACGCCAGCGGCGACAGCGTGAACGCGAGCACCGCGAACAGCCCGATGCGCAGCGCCACGTCGATCCAGCCGCCGGGCGAGTCCGGACGCGGACGCGGCGACCCGGTGGGTCGCATCGCTCGCAGCGAGCGCGCCGCCAGATCGAAGATGAACAGCGCCGATAGCGCGAGGATGAGCAGCACGATCGCCTCGACCGCGGCGAGCGGCCAGTTCACGTCCACGACGTTGAACCAGATGTGCCGCGAGAGGACCTGGACCTTCCCGCCGCCGAGGATCGCCGGCGTCACGAACGCGCTGATGGCCAGCGTGAACACGATCTGCGCCCCGGCGACGACCCCCGGCAGGCTCATGGGCAACACGACGCGGAGGAACGTCTGGAGCCGGTTCGCGCCAAGGTCGTGCGCCGCCTCGCGCTGGGCGTGGTCGAACTGCAGGAGCACGCTGAGGATCGGAAAGATCATGAACGGCAGGAGGATGTGGACGAGCGCGATGATCACACCGGTGTTGTTGAAGATCATCAGGATCGGCTCGTCGACGATCCCCAGCGTGAGCAGTGCCGTGTTGATGACGCCGCCATCGGAGAGCAGCAGCAGCCAGCCGTACACGCGCACGACGACGCTCACCAGGAGCGGCGAGAAGATGATGATGTACGCCGCGATGAGGAGCTTCTGGTTGCGCACCTTCGTGAGCGCGTACGCCGTCGGGTAGCCGATGAGGAGCGCGACCACCATGACGCCGAGAGCCAGCTGCAGGGTGTTCCCGACGACGCCCCAGTAGAAGGCGTCGGTGAAGAACCGCTGCCAGGCGAGGAAGCTGACCTCCTCCGTCAGCTGCCCGCCGCGGAACGTGTAGGCGCTGTAAGAGAACAGGAGCAGCATCGCGGCGGCGAAGATGCCCGCCGTGATGGTGAACGCGGGCAGCAGCAGGAGCGGCGAGCGACGGATCGGCACGGCGGGCTAGTCCTTGAGGACGACCGGCGCGGCGACGGGCCAGCTGAGCGACACCGCATCGTCCCTACGGAAGTGGTCCTCCGACTCGGTCTGCGCCTGGACCACCAGACGAAGATCCTCCCCCACCGCGACCTCGTAGCGCGTGAGGGGGCCGAGGAACGTGACGTCGACGACCCTGCCCGGATGGCCGTTGGCGCGGGCGGCCTCGGGCGCGGCGATGCGGATCTTCTCCGGCCGCAGCGAGACCGTGCGCGTCTCCCCGGCGCGCAGGTCCGCGTCGGCGGCGTGGAACCGGAGGCCCTTCGCCTCGAGCGTGGCCGTGCCGTCGGGAGCCCGGTCGCGGACGGTCGCCGCGATGATGTTGGTGTCCCCGATGAAGTGGGCGACGAAGCGCGTCGTCGGCCGCGTGTAGATGTGTTCGGGCGAACCGACCTGCGCGATCCGTCCCGACTGCATCACCGCGATGCGATCGGCCATCGCGAGGGCCTCGCCCTGGTCGTGCGTGACGTACACGAACGTCGCGCCGGACCGCCGCTGCATCGCCTTGAGCTCGCGCTGCATCTGCACGCGCAGCTTCAGGTCGAGCGAGCCGAGCGGCTCGTCGAGCAGCAGCACCGCGGGCTCGTTGACCAGGGCGCGTGCGATCGCGACCCGCTGCTGCTGCCCGCCGGAGATCTCGTGGATGCGCCGCCGCTCGAAGCCGGTGAGCTCGACGAGCTCGAGCACCTTCCGCACCCGGTCGCCCGTCTCGACCGCCGACCGGCCTTTGACGTGAAGGCCGAAGGCGATGTTGTCGTACACGTCCATGTGCGGGAAGAGCGCGAGCTGCTGGAAGACGAGGT
>DATEDV010000443.1:0-13398 GCA_035281485.1 Candidatus Limnocylindria bacterium
CGCTGCGGCGCGCGACACGCTGGGTGACGCGACGTACGTTCCGCGTCGCCATCACGGTCGAGGGACGCGAGGACCGTCAGCGCGCGCTGCAGGTGCTCGTCTTGAACAGCCCGTACTACGGCTTCGCACTGGAGCTGCTGCCCCAGGTGTCGATGACCGACGGAGAGCTCGACGTCGCGGTCTTTCCCCGTATGGGTCGCGCGGCGCTGGTCATGTCGTTCCTCCGCGTCTGGCGCGGTGGCGACCTGCCCGAGCGTCCGGTCGTCTACCGCGGTGCGCGGATCGCGATATCTTCCGACGACCGGGTCAACGTGCACGCCGACGGCGCTCTCGCCGGGACGCTGCCCGCGCAGTTCGTCTGCCGCAAAGGAGCGCTGTCGGTATTCGTCTGAGGCCGCCGGACGAGTGCTACTAGCGCGCCGGTCCCGCGACCAGCTTCGCCACGACACGGAGATCGCGTATGAAGGAGCGCATCTCGGCGCGACGCGTTTCATCATCTGGCGCGCGCAGGATCGATGAGGGATGCACCGTCGCGATCACGCGCTCCGCCAGCGGCGACGACACGACCTTGCCGCGCTGCTTGGTGACCCGAAAGGCGCGCCCGAGCAGCGCCTGCGCGGCGGTCGCGCCGAGGGCGACGACGATGTCAGGCTTCACGAGGCGGAGCTCGAGCTCGAGCCACACGCGGCACGCGGCGATCTGCGCGGTGTTCGGCTTGTCATGCAGCCTGCGCTTGCCGCTTGCGCGCCACTTGAAGTGCTTCACCGCGTTCGTGACGAACACACGCTTTCGGTCGATACCCGCCGCCGCGAGCGCGTCGTCGAACAGGCGGCCCGCGGGTCCGACGAACGGCTGCCCCGCGAGGTCCTCCTTGTCGCCGGGCTGTTCGCCGACGAAGAGCACGCTCGCGGTCCGCGGGCCCTCGCCGAAGACCGTCTGGGTCGCTCTGGCCCAGAGGTCGCAGCCGCGGCAGTGCTTTGCGGCTTCTGCGACGCTGCGGAGCGACCGAGGGTCCCGGATCTTGGGATAACCGTTCTCGTCACGCTCGGCCACGGCCGGGCCCGGCGCAGAGCATGTGCCACCGAAGACGGCGTCGCCTGCTCGCTCGGCTGCACAGAACGCACACGAACAACAGTTTTCCTCTTGAACTGCTGTCACATGTTCGTATCCTGACGGTTACCGCACAGACACGATCGATCCGCAGACGTGGTCAAGGGGAGGGCGCGTCATGTCGACGGTCATTCAGTTCGAGTGCCGCAGCGCCGCGCATCTCGCCGCGCGTTCGCGCGCGGGTGTCGGCGGGATCGTGATGCATCACGGGACGTTCGGCTACTGCGATGGCGCGGCGTCGAATGCCGACCACCACTGGGTCCCGACCGGAGGAGTGTTCCTCGAGCAGCTCATAGGGGAGGACAGGGATGACCGCAGCGATGACGCCCGGTACGTACCGAACGCGATCGGGAACGCTGGTCCACTGCACGCCGCGCCCTGACGGGACGCTCCGCTGCGACCGCGAGGACCGTTCGTACTCGGGCACCGGTGGCGAGGAGCTGGTGAAGCTCTCTGACGATCCCTACTGGCCCGATGCCCCACGACCGCTCGCGGATCCGCTGCTCTTCGCGGACTAGGACTTCTTCCGGCCGCGCGAGGATCTCGTCTCGCCCTTGCGACGCCGCGTCTTGTTCGTCGTCGCGGCGGCGATCCGCTTCGCGACCTTCGGGGAGCGGCCGCGCGCCATCGCGCTGCGCTTGATCTTCTCGTACTGACGCTTGCGCTTGGGGCTCTTCACTCCACGCGGTGGCATGTCCACCTCCTGCTGCGACGCGGCGCCGTCGAAGCGTTTTTCGGTAGCGGTCGCAGCAAGGTCCGCGCCGCCTCGTGGCTCGACCCGACAGGCGAGCGAGCCGTTGGCATCCGTTCTGCACTGCGCGCCACCGGGGGGTCGATGGAGACAGGCAAGCTCATCGAGAAGAACGGCCATCACCCACGTGTCCTGATCGTGGACGACGACGACGAGCTTGCCGAGGTCCTCCGGCAGGCGCTTCGCGAATCGGGGTACGCCGTCGCGACGGTCCGGCACGGCGCCGCCGCGCTGGACCTGATCGGTCAGATCCGGCCGGATCTCATCCTTCTGGATCTCACGATGCCGATCATGGACGGCTGGTCTTTCGTCGCGCAGTACCGCCGCAGCGCGAAGGCGGGCGGGCGGATCGTGCTGCTCACGGGTCATCCGAACGTGCGCGAGATAAGCGAGAGCCTCGGCGCCGACTCGTACGTCGGAAAGCCATTCGAGCTGAAGGCACTGCTCGCGACAGTCCAGCAGCAGCTCGGCGAGGTCGGCTAGGCGCTAGACCGCGGGCTCCTCGGCGCGCACGTCATCGGCGATCCGTTCGATCGAATGTTCGGATGGCCCCACGAGCGATAGCGCTCTCCGTACGGTCTCCGCGACGCGGTCCGCAGCGGCGTCACTCAGGTGATCGCTCAACGACTCCCCCACATCTCAGATCGAGACGCCCGGTCCTCTGCACGTCTCATGCGCGCGCGGCGGTGAAGGTCCGTCACGGCCTTCCATTGCCCCGCTGACCCTCGGGCGGTGCCTTGTGCGCACGATCCGCCGGGGGTGTGGGGTCGTCCTTCGCGACGATCGCCTTCTCGCGCTCGATCTCGTCGAGGTCCTCCTCCTCCGCCTCCATGAATTCCTTGCGCGCCTTCGGCGTGGCGCGGAGCAGCTCGTCGAGCTTCAGATGCAGGGCGCGTGCGTCGCGGTTCTGCGTGTTCTGGATGAGGAAGACCATGAGGAAGGTTATGACGGTGGTCGCTGAATTCACGTAGAGCTGCCACTCCGTGGAGAAATTGAAGATCGGTCCCGTGACCAGCCATACCAGGATCATCGCGACGGCGCCGATGAACGCCCAAGGCTGGCCCACCCACTCGGCGATCCGGCCGGAGAACCGCGTGAACGCATGACCGAGCCCGCGCTGCGGCAGCTTTTCGCCGACGGCGACACTGTGATCGTCGTCGCGGCGTGCGTTCCGCTTGCGCCTGTTCATGGATCGAGCGAGCGCACACGCCGTGCCAAGCGACCGGACGAGAAGGGCGGCCCATCAAGCCGGCAGCTTCTGCCCCCGCCGTCTGAAGTCCGACCACGGGTCGCCGCGCGAGACGTACTTCTCGAGCGTACGCACCGTGTAGCGGCGTGGATCGAGTCTCGCGTTCACCTCGTCCCATGCCACGGGCATCGACACGGTGGCGCCCGCTCGCCGTCTCACCGAGTACGGCGGGACGATCGTCTGCAGGTACGTGTTCCGGAAGGGATCGGCGTACACGCGATCGCCGCGGCCGCTCTTGCTGAACGACATCGTGACGAGGTCCGGCTCGCGCCGCGCGAGCTCCTCGCCGATGCGTACGGCGAACGCGGTGACGTCCTCCTGCGTGTGACCGGGCCGCAGCGGAACGAAGACGTGGAGCCCGCGGCTGCCCGATGTCTTCGGATATGAGACGAGCTTGTGCTCGTCGAGGATCGCCCTCAGTACGGTGCCCGCGCGCACCGTGTCCGAGAATTCGCCGCTGCTCGGGTCGAGATCGAATGCCAGCCAATCCGCCTCGTGCATCGAGCGCACCCGCGAGTTCATGACGTGCATCGAGATGCAGCCCACCCTGACGAGACCGAGGAGCGCGTCCATCGTGCCCCCGACGAGATAGTTCACGTCCTTGCCCGTGCTCGCCGCACGCAGCCGGAGCCGCGGCGCGTCGACCGGGATGTTCCCCTCCGGAAAGTTCTTGCGATAAAAGCATCCGCCGAGCATCCCGTCGGGGCAGCGCTCCGCCGTCAGCGGGCGATCGCGCATCCACGGGATGATCAGCGACGAGATCGCGTGATAGAAGCGCGCGATGTCGCCCTTGGTGATGCCCTCGTCGGGCCACCAGACTTTGTTCGCGTTCGAGATCACGACACCGCCGATCGTCGCGGGGTCGGTCACTCGCGCCGCGCCCACGTGCACTCCTCCGGCTTCTTGTCCGTGCGCAGGCCCAGGAACGCCGGCTGTCGCAGCTTGCCGTCGGCGGTCCATTCCGCGTACACGATCTGCGCCACCAAGCGGGGGTCGACCCAGATCGCATCGCGGATACGCGGCGGCGGGTCGAAGGGTGACGATCCGGTGCGCAGGCGTTTCAGCTTCGCACCGAGATCACGGAGCGTCTCCTGCGTATAGCCCGTGCCCACCTTGCCGGTGTACCGGAGCTTGCCACGGTCGTACAGGCCGACCAGGAGCGCGCCGAGCTCCACCCGCGAGCCCTGCGGTGGTGTGTAGCCGCCGACGACGAACTCCGATTCCCCACGCACCTTGACCTTGAGCCACGCGCGCGATCTGACGCCGGGCTCATACGGCGACGCCGCGAGCTTCGCGATGATGCCCTCCCAGCCTTTCTCGCGCGCGATCGTGAGCGCCTTCTCACCATCCCGTGGCAGGCGTCGCGACGGCATCAGCGCATCTCTCCGCCTGGGAACGAGCTCGAGCAGCCGGCGGCGGCGCTCCTCGAGCGGACGTCGTAGCAGGTCGCGGCCCTGAGCGCGCAGGCAATCGAACACGACGTACACGGTGCGCGTGCGCGCGTCGATACCGCGTCGCTGTAGGAGCTGGAATCGCGACACGCCGCTCGCGTCGAACACGACGAGCTCTCCGTCGAGCACGACGTCTCGGTCTGGCAAGCCGCGCAGCGTGTCCCCGATGGCCGGGAAGCCCGCGGTCAGATCCTGGCCCGTCCGCGACAGGAACCGCACCCGATCGGCGTCGCGATACGCGACCGCGCGGATGCCGTCGTACTTTTCCTCGTAGACCCACTCCGGTCCGGTGACCATCACCTTCGACAGCGTCGCGAGCATCGGAGGGATGGGAGACCTCAACGTCTGGAGGGTGGCGTCGTCGTCCGCGGAGGAGGATCCCCGGTCGCCGCCTTCTCGACGTTCCCTCCCTCATCGCGCGCGATCTGCGCGAGGAGCCGCTTCGTGCGCACCGAGCGCGCACGCGTCTGGGTGATGTCGGTGGTGCGCGCGTACTTATCGCGGCCCTTGATGAGCAGCCATTTCCGCGCTCCGGTGCGGACGAGCGTCCAGCGACCGCTGAGCTTGCGGCCGGCGAGCGTGAATCTGATCTCGCCGCGTCGCAGCGCGGCGGCTGGGTCGTCGTCTTCGAGCACCTCGTACGTGCCCTCGTCCCAGATCATCACGGTGCCGCCGCCGTACTCGCCCTCGGGGATCACGCCCTCGAAGCCGGCGTATTCGAGCGGATGATCCTCGACCTGCATAGCGAGGCGCTTCTGGCTCGGGTCGAGCGAGGGGCCCTTTGGGACGGCCCAGGAGGGCATCGCGTCTCCGATCTCCAGGCGGAAGTCGTAGTGCAGCGCGGTCGCTCGATGCTTCTGGATCACGAAGCTGCGGCGCGTGGCCGATCGGGCACGGCGAGGCGCGGGCTCCGGCGTGCGCGCGAAGTCGCGCTTTCGCTCGTATTCAGCCAGCCCGCCGCGGGTCTTCCGGGCGCTAGTCGCCGCGATCCTTCATCCCTTTCGGAGCGGAGTGCTTGGCCTTCGTCTTCTTGTCGCGGGCCACAGAGCGTCCGGCTTTCACCTGATCCTCGGTGAACTTGCCGGTCGCGCTCCGTCGCACGTACCGCGACTTGCCACGCGGCTTCGTGACAGTGCGCTTGCCTGTGGGACTGTTGGAAGAGCGTGCCGCCATGATGTCCTCCAAAAATCTGCTCGTTTCCCCTCGCCCGTGCACGGCCACGGCCAGCGTGCGGGCCCTGCGGCGAGGCATCTTGTCGAACGTTTGTTCTATACTTGCCGACAATGGGGAGCGGCGTCGTCTACCGCGAGATCACCGTGAAGAGCGCGCTGACGCGCGTTCAGGGCATGCCGTTCGCCTGGAGCCTGAACCCGTACTACGGGTGCGAACGCGCCTGCGTGTACTGCTACGCGCGCGAGTACCACGCCAAGCGCGACCGCGACACCGGTGCGGGATTCGATCACGAGATCGACGTCAAGATCAACTTCCCCGAGCGGCTCGCGGACGAGCTGCGCCGTCTGCGCCGGCACGACGAGACCGTGGCGCTCGGGACGGCGACCGATCCGTATCAGCAGTGTGAGGGGCGCTACCGGATCACGCGGCGCACGCTCGAGGTGCTGGTCGCCTCGCCCCTGCCGCTCGTCATCGTCACGAAGGGATCGATGGTCGTTCGGGACATCGATCTCCTGGCGCGGCTCGACGTGCGGGTGTGCATGAGCATCGGCACCGTGTCCGATGAGATCGCACGGACGTCCGAGCCGCACGCCTCGCCGCCGAGAGCGCGGCTCGAGGCGGTGCGCCGTCTCGTGTCCGCGGGCATCGACGCGGGCGTGCTCGCGGCACCCATCCTTCCCGGCCTGAGCGACAGCGAGGAGTCGCTCGACGCCGTGGCCGCGGCCGCGGAGAAGAGCGGCGCGACGTTCTTCTCCACACGACCGCTGAAGCTCGACCCGCACGTGAAGCCGCATTACTTCGAGTTCCTGGCACAGCGGTTTCCCGCGCTGCTGCCGATGGCGGAAGAGCGCTTCGCCGACCGCGTGAATCCGGAGCGCGCGTACACGAGCGTGCTCGAGGAACGCGCTCGCCGGGTTCGTTCGCGGTATCGCTTCGTCGAGCGTCCGTATCGGAGCGAGCCGGCGCGACCGGCACAGCTGAAGCTCGCGATCTAGCGCGACGCCACGCGCCGCTTCGCGCGCGACCATGCGAGGAGCTCATCCCGCGGCAGGAAGTTGACGATCCGCTCCCTCTGGATCCCCGCACGGATCGCGGCCGCCAGCCCGAACTCGACGAACCGCAGCTCGTCGGACGCGTGCGCGTCGGTGTCGATCGATATGCGGCAGCCGGCCGCCGCCGCCGCCCGCAGATTCTCGACGTCGAGGTCCTGGCGATCCGGCCAGCTGTCGATCTCGAGCGCGACGTCGTGCTCGGCAGCGGCACGCGACACCCGCTCCCAGTCCGCCAGCAGGCCGTAGCGCACGTCGTACCTTCGCCCGCGCGGATGCGCGAGGACGTTCACGGTCGGGTTGGCGAGTGCGCGCAAGTAGCGGTCCGTCTGGTCGTCCTTCAGTCGCAGCTGCGAGTGGAACGCCCCGAGGACGACGTCGACCCCACTCAGGACGTCGTCCGACATGTCGCCCGTCCCGTCGGGCGCGAGGTTCATCTCTAGGCCGCGCAGCACGCTGATCCCCGGCGTGCGGAGCTTCTCGATGGCACGCCACTGGTCGCGCAGCTTCTCTTCGCTCATCCCGTTGGCGATGCGAAGGCCCTGCGAGTGATCCGTCACCGCGACGTACTCGTAGCCGCGCGCCGCGGCGCCGCTCACCATGTCCTCCAGCGACTCGGCACCGTCGGACCAGGTCGTGTGCATCTGCAGATCGCCTCGGTACGCCTTCGCCCAGTCGGGATGCGCGTCGAGCGTCGCGCGCGCGTCGGCAAGGGTGAGGAATCCGGTGCGTAGCGGCGACGGCTCGCCAAGGCTTGGTGGATCGGCGAGCCAGCGCCCGATGATCGTGGCCAGCCATGGACCGACGAGCTCGAGCTCCGTGAGCGGCCTGCCCGCGGCAACAAGCTCCGCGGCCTCCACGGTCCAGCGCCACAGCGCGGCGCGGGCCGCGCGCTCGAGCGCACGCCGGCGATGATCCGTGTGTGATCTGGCTTCGCGCGAGAGGAGCTCCGCGACGTCGTGGTTGCGCAGCACCCCTAGGCGGGGAAGAGGTCGCTCACCCGGACCGCGGATCGCGCGAGCGCTTCGTGCGCGCGGCGCACGTCGTCGACGTCGATCGGCGGCGCGGAACGCCGGAGTCCGCTCGTCTCGAGGACGACCATCGAATCGGCGTTGCAGTTCGGGCAGGCGACCACGACGATGCAGCGCCGTGTGGTCCACTCGACCTGGCGCATGAGGCCTCCCGCCAGACCGCGCTGGCAGCTGGGGCACGCGAGCTTCGCGAGACGATCGATGTCGACGAGCGACCAGTCCATGAGGACTGAGGAAGCAGGCAGCGTGCCAGCTGCTCAGCCGACCAGCTCACGCAGGCGCAGAGCGTCCCGGACCGCGTATGCCCGCTCGTCATTGTTGAAGTACGCGAACACGTCCAGGCCCGCCCGGCGCCAGGCGTCAATGCGCTCGGCCCAGGCGCGGAGCGCCGCATCGTCGTAGCTCGAGCCGTATAGGCGAGTCTGCCCATGGAAGCGGACGTAGACGAAGTCGGCCGTCACGGCGCCGCGCGTCGGCCATCGCGGCGCGTCGATGACGCAGAGTGCGACGCGCCGCGCCCGCAGGACCGCGATCGCGTCGTCGGTGAGCCAGGACGGATCGCGCGGCTCGAGCGCGTGACGCCGGCGCCGCGGCGCGACGGCGGTGAAGAAGCGATCGACGCGCTCGGCGTCGAAGCGGAAGCGCGCGGGCAGCTGAACGAGGACGACGCCCGCCTTCGGACCAAGTCCTGCCATCGTGTCGTACGAGCGGGCGACGATCGCGCGGTCGACGTTCAAGCGCTTCATGTGCGTGACGAAGCGATTCAGCTTCACGGCGTACAGGAAGTGGTCCGGCACGGCGGTGCGCCAGCGTTCGAACGTCTCGCGTTTCGGTTGCCGGTAGAACGGGTTGTTGAGCTCGACGGTGTCGAATCGTTCCGCGTAGTACGCGAGCCAGCGGGATTGCGGGAGGTCCTTGGGATAGAAGGCCTCGCGCCAGTGCGGGTAGACCCAGCCGGACGTACCGATGCGCACCTCACCGGTCACCGGGTCAGTGTCGCCGACCCTCCGGCGGCGTGCGAGGAGCGCACACGCCACGCAGCCGTGAAGGCGAAGCCGAGCCGTAGGCTAGCGCGCTGATGCGAGAGCTCGCGCGGATCTTCATCGCGGTGGGAACGCAGTCGGTGGGTGGCGGCACCAGCACGCTTCTCCTCCTTCGGCGTTTTCTCGTCGAACGCGAGCGACGCATCAGCGAGCGCGACTTCAACGAGGCGTGGGCGCTCTGCCAGCTGAGTCCGGGGATCCATCTGGTCGCTCTCGCCGGGCTGCTCGGCCAGCGCGTCGCCGGCTGGCGCGGCGTGATGGTCGCGGTCACGGGGATGATGGTCCCGGCCGCGATCATCACCGCGGCGATGACCGCCGCGTATGGGATCTTCGCGAGCGACCCGCTCGCCCGTGCCGCACTGGCGGGCATGGCACCCGCCACGGGCGGGATGACGCTCGGTCTGGCGATCGTGTTGATGCGCGGCGCGGTCCGACGCGGACTGCGCGCCGCGGTGGACGGGGCGGTCGTCGCCGGCGCGTTCGCGGTCCTTCTTCTCACCGCGCTCTCGAGCGTCCTGGTCATCGCGGCCGCCGCGATCGCCGGCGCGCTCTTCCTCGGTCACGAACGACCGACGTCGCCCGAGGGTGCGACCGAATAGGTGGACCCGGTCTCACTGTTCCTCGTGCTCCTCAAGGACTCCGCGCTCTCTCTCGGCGGACTCGGATCGTTGCCGCTGCTGCGGCAGGACCTCGTGGCGACCGGCGTCGCCACCGATGAGCAGCTGGTCGGCGCGCTGGCGATCGGCCGGCTCTCCACGGGTCCGAGCGGACTGTGGATCGTGAGCCTGGGCTTCCAGATCGCCGGGCCCCTGGGCGCGGCCATCGCGCTCGTCGCGTCGAGTCTGCCGCCGCTGATGATCCTTCCCGCCACCGCGCTCGCGCGGCGCTGGTTGCTGTCCGTCCCGTTCGCGGGTCTGGTGCGCGGGGCATCGCTCGCCACCGCGGGACTGCTCGCCGCGACCGGCGTGTCGCTCATCGCGCCTTCGGGGGGGACGCCGGCCTGGTGGCAGCTCGCGATCGGAGCCACCGCCGCCCTCCTCACGTATCAAGGCCGTTTGCATCCGGCCGCGGTCGTGCTCGGCGGCGCTCTGCTTGGTCTCTTGCTCGCCCGGTAGGTCCATAGAATCACGGGCCTGAGCGCGCTCGACCTGATCTCTGCGGTGACGCAGATCATCTACGTACTGATCTTCATCAGCGTCGCGGCGCGCGCGCTGAGGCACCCCACCACCGCTCACACCGACATGGCGCTCTTCTTCGGCGCGATCACGTTCGTCATCGTCGTATCGCGCACCGCGACGTTCCTCGGGATCACGCTGCCCTCATGGCTCACGGCGATCGAGATCGTGATCATCATGGCCCTGCCGTACATGCTTCTGCGACTCGTCGATGACTTCACCTATGTACGGCCTCTGGTCAAGCGCGCCGCGGAGCTCGGCCTCGCCGGTGGCGCTGTCGCGACGTACGCGACCACACCGACGGTCGGCACGCCCGTGGTGCTCTACGTCGTCGTCTACTTCTTCGTGCTCGCGATCTACTGCGGCATCGCCTTCATCCGGGCCGCCCGCAGCTCACGCGGCGTGACCCGCCGCCGCATGGAGGCGATCTCGCTCGGCTCGATCCTCATCGGGACCGCGATCCTCGTCGCCGGGCTGGCCCCCCTCGCGCGGCCGGACGACCGGACGGCATTGCAGGCGCTCCAGCAGCTGTGCTCGCTCGGATCAGGTCTTGCGTATTTCCTCGGCTTCGCCCCGCCGCCGATCCTGCGTCGTGCGTGGCAGGAGCCCGAGCTGCGAGCGTTCCTGGCGCGCGCGGCGAGCCTGCCGCGACTGCCCACGACGCTCGACATCGTGCGCGAGCTCGAACGCGGCGCGGCAAGCAGCACGGGGACGACGGCGCGGATCGGTCTCTGGCAGGAGGACACCGGTGCGCTGCGCTTCTGGGAGGACGACGACACGGTCGTCGAGATCGCGCCCGGCCAGCACTTCGCCGGGCGCGCGTTCGAGCTGCAGCGTCAGATCTTCAGCACCAATCCGGTCCGCGACAATCCGGACGGGGCGGACGGCTACCGTGCGCGCAACATCGGTGTCGTGCTTGCGGCGCCCATCACCGCCGGCGAGCGCCGACTTGGCGTGCTGACGCTGAGCGCCGCGCGTCCGCCCATCTTCGCGGTGAGCGACATCGAGCTGGCGGCACTGCTCGCGGACCAGGCGGCCGTCATCCTCGAAAGCCGTGCGCTCATCGATCATGCCGCGCGCGTGCGAGCACGCGAGGAGGCCACGCGCCTGAAGGAGGACTTTCTCTCCGCGGCCGCGCACGATCTGAAGACGCCGCTCACGACCGTCGTCGCGCAGGCCGAGTTCCTCGAGCGGCGCGCGACCCGGGAACCGAGCGCCCCCGCGGACATCACGGGCATTCGGCGCGTCGTACGGGAGAGCAAGCGTCTGGCCGGCCTGGTGGGTGACCTCCTCGACGCGACGCGTCTCGAGCAGGGCCGGCTCGTCGGCGAGCGCGAGCCCGTCGATCTCGCGACGCTCGCTCAGGAGGTCGCCGCGCACGACCAGAGCGACCCGCGCATCTGTCAGGTCGAGGTGACCGCGCCGGTCGTCGGCGTGTACGATCGCCGCCGCATCGAGCAGCTGCTGCAGAACCTCATCGAGAACGCGAGGAAGTACAGTCCCGAGCGCACGCCCGTGACCGTGAAGGTATGGCAGCAGGACGGAGAAGCGCGGGTCGCGGTCCGAGACTCCGGGATCGGGATCCCCGCGGCGGACCTACCGCGCATATTCGAACGTTTCTCGCGCGCATCGAACGTGGACGACCGGCGATTCCACGGCATGGGCCTGGGGCTCTTCATCTGCCGGGGGATCGTCGAGGAACATGGCGGCCGTATCTGGGTGGAGAGCGAGGTCGGCAAGGGCTCGACCTTCCACGTGGGTCTGCCGCTGGCGGATGGAAGGAGACTGAACTAGTGAAGGATCTTTGGGCGGGCGGACCGTCACGCGGTGGAGAGTCATCGTCGCGGGGCACAGCGCGACCGCAGACACGTGGCGAAGGGAACAACGACACGGTGCTGGTGGTCGATGACGACACGTCCATCCTGGACACGGTGACCGCGATCCTCTCCGGCGAGGGGTATGACGTCGTGAGCGCGGCGAGCGGCGAGGAAGCGCTCGCGGCGGTGGCCCGGAAGCAGCCGGTCGTGATCCTCCTCGATATGCGAATGCCCGTCATGGACGGCTGGGCGGTCGCGCGTGCCCTTCGCAGTCAGGGCCTCAGCGTCCCCATCGTCGTCATGACCGCCGCGGAGAGCGCAAAGCGGTGGGCGGATGAGGTCGGCGCCGAGGGCTACCTCGCGAAGCCGTTCGGTCTCGACGAGCTGCTCACGATCGTGCAGCGGTTCCGCTCTCCGGGGGGACGCTCGAACTAGGGGCTCAGGAGCCTTCCTCGGAGCCACCGACCGCGGCCGCGAACGCGAGGTCCTGAGGACGCACCTTCCTCGGCTCGAACGCCCGCACGTTCTTCGTCATGCGCGCCAGCGCCTCCGCGACGGTCATCGGCGGGCCGGCGCCCTTCTTCGTCGGTATCCAGCGCACCGGGTTGCAGCGCGCGACGACGACGGCTCGGAGGTACGGGCTCTTCATCCCGAGCTCCTGGAGCGCCTTGACGTGCGCGCTCACGCGATCGTCGATGTCCAGGAGACGGACCGCCCACTGCTCGCGCTGACGCAGCGCGGCGGGAACCGTCTGGTCCAGGAAGACCTCGACGCGCCGCAGCATCGAGTTGTACGAAGACCCCGAGAAGCGATCGCGCTTCTCGTACGCGCACCCGAGCGTGAGGAACGCGGGAGATTCGAACGACGTCGCGTGCTCCTTCTCCTTCGATCGGGGCTGCTCTTTCGCGAGCGAACGCGCCATGCGGATCACCTCGAGGCTGCGGTCGCGGAGGTTATGGGCCTTCTCGGTGTTCAGCGCGAGGATCCGGTACGCGAGCGCCGGATCCGCGGTCGCGAGCACCGTGATCGACCGCTGCCCGAGCTGGCGCGCGGCCGCGATCCGGTGACGTCCATTCGGCGAGAGGAAGCCCTCCTTCGCCGGGATCGCGATGACTGGATCGAGGAACGCGCCGGTGTCGCCGATCGCCGTCGCCAGCCGCTCCGCGTGCGTGCGCGAGAGGTCGCGCTGGAACGGCGTCGGCTCGACGGCGCCGACCGGCAGCGACGCGAAGACCAGGGGCGTGCCGCCGTACGGATCGCGGTATGCGCCGATGACGGCGCCGCGCGAGGATCGGATCCGCGCGACGAGGTCGCCGACCTCCGCGTCGTCCGCCGCGATCGCCGTCTGCGCCGGTTCGGGTCCGCGCGGCTCCGCCGGTCCGCGGCGTTTGCGCGTCGTCTTCCGGGTCGTCTTCCCCGCGGTCTTCTTCGCCGCCGTCTTCTTCGCGGGCATCGGCGCCACTCTAGCGCCGGCGCTCAGCGCGCGAGTTGCCGTGCGAAGCGGCGTTCGTCGGCGCCGATGCGCGCGAGCACGCGGTCGAAGTCGATC
>DATEDV010000444.1:0-3692 GCA_035281485.1 Candidatus Limnocylindria bacterium
GTCGCAGCTCGCGGGCCGCGAGGTATTCCTGAAGCTGGAGAATCTGCAGCGCACCGGCGCGTTCAAGATCCGCGGCGCGCTGAATGCGCTCACGCGTCTCGATCCGGCGACGCGGGCGGCCGGCGTGGTCACCGCATCCGCGGGGAACCATGGCCAGGGCGTGGCGTTCGCGGCTCAGCTCGTCGGTGCGCCGGCGACCGTCGTGCTGCCACAGGGCGTTCCGCTCGCCAAGCTCACAGCGATCCAACGCACCGGCGCGGAGACCGTGCTGGCCGACGGCGGATACGACGAGGCGCACGCGGTGGCGCTCGGCATCGCCCGCGAGCGCGGACGCGCGTACGTGCACGCCTTCGACGATGACGACGTCATCGCCGGTCAGGGGACCGTCGCGCTCGAGCTCCTCGAGGACGCGGATCTCGACACGCTCGTCGTGCCTGTGGGCGGCGGCGGACTCATAGCCGGGATCGCGCTCGCCGCGTCGGAGCAGCGTCCCCGCCTGCGCATCATCGGCGTGCAGTCCGAGACCGCGTCGGCGTTCGCCGAGTCGTTCCGCGCCGGCAGTGTGACCGAACGCGCGGCCGCGACGATCGCCGACGGCATCTCGGTCCGTCGTCCGGCGGAGCGGACGCTCGCGATCGTGCGCCGGTACGTCGACGACATCATCACCGTGAGCGACCAGGCGATCGCGCGCGCGATCGTCGTGCTGCTCGAACGCACGAAGATGCTCGCCGAAGGCGCGGGCGCTGCCGGGATCGCCGCCGTGCTCGAGGCGAACGGGCGCGTCGGCGGGCAGCGCGTCGGCGTGGTCGTTTCCGGCGGGAACATCGATCCGAACCTGCTCGGCAAGGCGCTGCAGCAGGGTCTCGCGTCGGCCGGCCGCTACCTCGCGTTCCGCACCTGGCTCGACGACCGGCCCGGCATGCTGCACGAGCTGACCGGCATCCTCACCGCGGAGCGGATCAACATCCTCCACGTGGGCATCCACCGCATCGGCCCCTACGCTGGACTCGGCCGCGTCGGCCTCGACGTGATCGTCGACACGCGCGACCGCGCGCACGCCGAGTCGGTGCTCGCGCTCATCCGCGGCAAGGGCTTTCCGGCCGAAGAGCTGCTCGACACATCGGCGCCGTGACGGCGCGCACCCTCGCGGAGAAGGTCTGGGACCGGCACGTCGTCCGTCGCGCCGCGGGCGAGCCCGACCTGCTCTACGTCGACCTCCACCTCGTCCACGAGGTCACGTCGCCGCAGGCGTTCGAGGGGCTGCGTTCGGCCAAGCGCACCGTGCGGCGGCGCGACCTCACGCTCGCGACCATGGACCACAACGTCCCGACGAGCCCCGCGACGCCGGCCGACGAGATCTCGCGCGGACAGATGGAGGCCATGGCGCGCAACGCGCGCGAGTTCGGCATCCGGCTCTATCCGATGGGCGCGCCGGAGCAGGGGATCGTCCATGTCATCTCGCCGCAGCTCGGCCTGTCGCAACCGGGCATGACGATCGTCTGCGGCGACAGCCACACCTCGACGCACGGCGCCTTGGGCGCGATCGCGTTCGGCATCGGCACGAGCGACGTCGAGCATGTCCTCGCGACGCAGACGATCTGGGCCACACGGCCCGGCACGATGGCGGTCACCGTCGACGGCCCGCTGCCGCGCGGCGTGTGGGCCAAGGACGTGATCCTCGGGATCATCGCGCGTATCGGCGCGAGCGGCGGCACGGGTCGTGTCATGGAGTACCGCGGCTCGACGATCCGCGGCCTATCGATGGAGGGCCGCATGACGGTCTGCAACATGTCGATCGAGGCCGGCGCGCGCGCGGGGATCATCGCGCCGGACGACGTGACGTTCGCGTTCGTCGAGAAGCGGCAGCACGCTCCGAAAGGCGCGGACTGGGAGCGCGCGCTCGACGATTGGCGCGGGCTGCCGACGGATGATGGCGCCGCCTTCGATCGCGAGGTCCGTATCGACGCGTCGGAGCTGCGTCCGTACGTCTCCTGGGGCACGAATCCCGCGCAGACCGTGACGATCGACGACCGCGTTCCCGACCCCGACGCGCTCGACCCGGCGCAGCGCGAGGCCGCGGGCCGCGCGCTCCGCTACATGGACCTGCGTCCCGGCACGCCGATCCGCGACATCGCGGTCGACGCGGTGTTCCTCGGCTCGTGCACGAACGCGCGTCTCGAGGATCTGCGCGTCGCGGGCGACGTCGTGCGCGGCCGACGCGTGAAGGGCGGCGTGCGCGCGCTCGTCGTTCCGGGATCGATGTTGGTGAAGGCGCAGGCCGAGCGCGAGGGCCTCGACCGCGTGTTCCGCGACGCCGGCTTCGAGTGGCGCGACGCGGGGTGCTCGATGTGCCTCGGGATGAATCCGGACATCCTGGGACCGGGTGAGCGGTGCGCGTCCACGTCGAACCGGAACTTCGAAGGACGGCAGGGCCCCGGCGGTCGCACGCATCTCGTGTCGCCCGCCGTCGCCGCCGCGACCGCCATCGCCGGACATTTCGCGCTCCCCGAGGATCTCTCGTGAGAGCGGTGCGGCGCGTGGTGGGCCGCGCGATGCCGCTCGATCGCGCGAACGTCGACACCGATCAGATCATCCCGGCCCACTGGCTGCGGCGCATCGAGCGCACCGGATACGGCGCCGGCCTGTTCGAAGCGTGGCGGCGCGATCCCGCGTTCGTGCTCAACGATCCGCGCTATGCCGGTGCCTCGATCCTCATCGCCGGCGCGAACTTCGGCAGCGGATCGTCCCGCGAGCACGCGGTGTGGGCGCTCGATGAGGCCGGGTTCCGCGCGGTGATCGCGCCGCGACTCGCCGACATCTTCCGCGCGAACTGCCTGAAGAGCGGGATGGTCGCGGTCGAGCTCGCGGCCGATGAGGTCGCCGCGCTGATGCGTGCCGCGCAGGCGGAGCCGCGGACGGAGATCACGATCGATGTCGAGCGCCGAACGGTGGAGGCGCCGGGCGTCCGAGCGACGTTCGCGCTCGAGGATCACGCGCGCGATCGGCTGCTGCGCGGTCTCGACGACATCGCCGTCACGCTCGCGCACGCGGACGACATCGACCGGTACGAGGCCACGCGAGCGACCTGGTTACCGAGCCTGCGCGACTGACGACCGCCGCGCGGCCTAGGATTTCCCCTTCACGAGGAGGTGTGCCATGGCTGCGAAGCGTCAGGCCCGCGCGGTCTGGAATGGTGATCTCACGAGCGGGAGCGGTGAGGTCAGCTCGGTCACGAGCGGCAAGTTCAGCGCGCTGCCGGTGTCGTGGGGCGCGCGCACCGAGGCGCCGCAGGGCAAGACCAGCCCCGAGGAGCTCCTGGCTGCCGCGCATGCGAGCTGCTTCTCGATGGCGCTCTCCGCCGGGCTCGCCAAGGCGGGCACGCCGCCGAAGAAGCTCGAGGTGAGCTCGACGGTCACGTTCGACAAGGTCGGCAACGACTGGACCGTGGTGTCGAGCGAGCTGGAGGTCACCGGAGATGTGCCGGGCGCCGACGCCGCAGCGTTCGCCAAAGCCGCGGAGGCCGCGAAGGACGGCTGTCCGATCTCGCGGGCACTGAAGAACAACGTGAAGCTGTCGGTCCGACCAACGCTCGCGCGTTAGCGCGAGCTCGTGTCACGAGCGGCGGCCCTCCTACCCGACCTCTCGCCGCTCCGCCGTCATAGATCGTTCCGCCTGCTGTGGTTCGGGCAGCT
>DATEDV010000445.1:0-5242 GCA_035281485.1 Candidatus Limnocylindria bacterium
GCTGCTCGCCCGGTACCTCGATCCCAACTCGGCGCTGGCCGAGGAGCAGGGGCAGAACGTCGCGAAGTTCTTCCGCCTCGTGCACTCCGCGGCGCGGACGCTCCCGACCGACCGCGCCTCGTTCTTCGTCCCGTACCTCGAGCTACTGCGCGAGGCCGGGGACGACCCTGTCGCGGCCGACTTCGAGGCCTCGGCCGAACGCGTCAACGTGCTCTCGGTCCATAAGGCCAAGGGCCTGGAGTTCCCGATCGTGTTCCTGGTCCACTGCACCGACGAGCGGATCCCCGGTTCGATGCGGAGCGACGCGCTGCCGCTCCCCGAAGCCCTGGCAAAGTCGCCCCCGCCCTCGCGCGACAACCACATCGCCGAGGAGCGCCGCCTCGCGTACGTCGCCATGACGCGCGCGAAGGACCCCTTCTATTTCACGAGCGCCGTGGACTACGGCGGCACGCGCGCGTTCCGTCCGAGCAGGTTCATCGCCGAGGCTCTCGGGCGGCAGCCGGAGCGCCTCTCGGCACGACTCGCCGCCTACGAGGAGCTCCAGCGCTATCAGGTCCCCGCCGAGGAAGCGGATGCGCCACTGCCGGCGCTCGGCCCGGACGACGTCCTGACCGTGTCCTACAGCGACATCGACGACTACCGGCGCTGCCCGCTGCTTTACCGCTTCAAGCACGTGCTGCGGATCCCGGTGCTGCCAACGCCTCCGATGATCTATGGCCTGGCGCTGCATGAGGCGGTGAAGGACTACCTACGGCGCAAGCGCGAGGGGGAGCGCCCGACCCTGGCGGAGCTCCAGGCGACCTTCCGGGCCGCCTGGCTGGCAGAGGGCTTCATCAGCCCGGAGCACGAGACGGAGAGATTCCAGGCGGGCCTCGATGCGCTGCGTCGCTTCCACGAGCAGGAGCAGTCGCAGCCCGCACCCGACCTGGTCGAGCAGCGCTTCTCGTTCATGCTGGGTCGTGACCGTGTCGTCGGTCGCTGGGACCGCGTCGATCAAGCGCCAGGGGGCGCGACCGTCGTCGACTACAAGTCGACCGCGATCGACGACGGCAGCGACAGGCCGCAACAGGCCGCGAACCAGGATCTGCAGCTCCGGCTCTATGCGCTGGCGCACGAAAAGATGTACCGCACCCGGCCGGCCGAGGCGGCGCTCCACTTCCTCGAGACGGGGGAGCGCGGCGTCATCAAGCCCACCGACGCCGACATGAGCGTCGTCCAGACGGTCGTCACGACCACCGCCGCGAAGATCCGCGAGCGGGCGTTCGGCGCGGCACCGATAAAGGGTGTGAAGACCTGCCAGCAGTGCGCGTATCACCAGATCTGCCCGAGCTCGCTGACCATCCGTTGAGCGCCCACTGTCTCTGTGCAGAGACAGCATCCAGAATTGGTATCAGCGGCCCGGCGACAACAGGAAGGCCGTGAGCGACTCGATCTGCTCTTCGGTGAGGGAGAGGTCCGGCATCTCCGCGGTGTATCCCGCGGCGAGGTACGCGCTCGGCTCCCGCAGCGACTGCCTCACGTAGTCGTCGGCAGAGAGGCCGGGAACGCGCTCCGCGGCACGCGACGCGAGGGAGGTGAGGTCGGGGCCCACGCGCATGCGCGCGTTCGGGAACGCGGAGTGGGTGTGACAGCCGATGCAGCCCTTCGCCGCGAAGAGGAGCGCTCCACGCTGCTGTAGCGCTGTCGGCACGCCGTCGGTCGCGACGCGTGCGGTCTCGACCGGAGCCGACGGCGCACTGGTGTCGGTCGTCGCGGAGCTCGCCGTGAGCGTGGGTGCGGGCGCGAGGCTCGCCACCGTGAGCAGCGTGGCGAGCGTCCCGTATGCGGCGAGCTCCGCGATCGACCTCAGCAAGGTCCTACGAAGTAGCGCGAGCGCGGCGTGTCGTGCGCGCCATGGAGACGAGTCGCCAGATGAACATCGCGGCGGCGGCGGCTGCCGCGAACGGCAGAGCCGACCTCACTGGATCGCTGCCTTGCGTGGCCGAACCGACGGCCGGCGCCGCCGGAGCGTTCGCCTTGTCGGCGACCGCGGCCTTCTCGGCAGCTGCGGCCTTGTCGGCGAACGCGGCCTTTTCGGCTGCGGCTGCCTTGTCGCTCGCCGCGGCCTTTTCCGCGGCGGCTGCCTTCTCAGCAGCGGCGGCCTTGTCGCCCGCGGCGGCCTTGTCGGAGGCGACGGCCTTGTCGCCTGCCTTGGCCTTGTCGTCGGTCGACGCGCCAGCTGCGGCCAGCACCGACAGCGTTCCGAGGTCCTGTGCCTCGAACGCACCCTGAGTGACCTTCCAGGTGTAGGTCCCGCTCGCGGGGAAGAAGACGGTCGCTACGTAATGCCCGACCGCCCCGTCAGCTCTGCCGGGGAAGGAGAGCGTGCGACCCGAGCTGGCGAGGGCGAGGATCTCGGTCTTGTCGACGCTGACCGGCGTCTGGCCGTGCTGGCGGATCGTGTAGCCGAGCACGTACTCCTTGCCGGAGACGAACTGGCCGGGCAGGTCGTCGAACGTGGTGACCGCCCAGCCGCCCGCGACGGCCGGCGTGACGAAGAGACCGAGCGAGAGGGCGAGGACCGCGAGGAGCATCGCTGGTGCGCGCATGCCTGACCTCCGATGTCGGATTGGCGACGCGGCCCTCGTCACCTAGTCGCCATACAACGCGGCGGTCCGCCGGTTCCAGGCTGTCTCTGCGCAGAGACGATGCGGTGCGTCGACGGCTCGGCTGCCTGCCTCCATAATTGGCAGCGCGCGCGGCCGACCACGGTCTGGGCTTCGCGGGTCGGGCGGACTACCCTGCGCGCGATGCGGCTTCCGCTTGCCGATCGGGTCCTCTACGGCCTTGGCAGCCTTGGGAATGCGACCTTCTTCTGGTCGCTGTCGCTGTGGCTCATCTACTTCTACGCCCCGCCCGCGGAGCGGGGGAGCGCGCTCATCCCGATCGCGGTCGTGGCGGTCGCGCGCGGCGTCGGCGGTGCGCTGGAGGCCTTCGACGATCCGCTGATCGGGTGGTGGAGCGATCGCAGTCGCAGCCGCTGGGGCCGGCGCATCCCCTTCCTCCTGTACGGCGTTCCGGTGCTGGTCATCAGCTTCTGGCTGCTCTTCACGCCCCCGGCGGGTGCCGGGCCGGTGCTCATCGCGGTCTACTTCTTCGTCGTCCTCGAGGTCTTCTATTTCGCGAACACGATCGTGGGCGCGCCGTACGAGGCGCTCCAGGCGGAGATCGCGACCTCCTCTGCGGACCGCGTCAGCCTCGGCGTCTGGAAGGTGCTGTTTGGGACCGGCGGCCTGCTCCTCGCGTTCGTGGTGAGTCCGCAGCTCATCGAGCGTCTGGGGTTCTCCGTCTCGATGGCCATCCTGGCAGCGATCGCTTTCGTCGCCCTGTACGGCATGCTCTTCGGACTCTGGCGCAGGGGAACGCTGAGCCGCGCCACCACGATCGAGCCCGCGCCGATCTCGCTGGTGGGCTCGATCCGCGCGTCGCTCGCGCACCGTCCATTCCTCGCGCTGGCCCTGTCGTTCGTGCTCTTCTCGATCGGCTACAACATGCTGCCGCTGCTCATGCCGTACTACGTGACCGTCGTCCACGGGACGACGGAAGGCGAGGTGACATTCTTCCTCGCAGGGGTCATCGCCGCCGTGGTCGTCGCACTGCCCCTCGCCAGCTGGGCGGCACGGCGTTTCGGAAAGCGCGCCGTCTATGCCGTCGCGATGGCCCTGACCGGCGTGTATCTCCTGTTCCTGGGCGTCGCCGCTTTCACGCCCCTCATCCCGGGTGTGCCGCTTCTCTGGCAGAGCCGTGTGACCGTGTGGCTGTCGGGCCTGGGCTTCACGGCGCTCTTCGTGTTCCCCGGCGCGATGATGGCCGATGTCATCGACGACGACGCCGCCCGTCATGGGCAGCAGCGCGCCGCGGTCTACTACGGCATGTTCAAGACGCTCGAGAAGTTCGCGCAGGGCGGTGCCGCGATCCTCTTCGGGATGCTCGTCCAGATCTTCGGCGGCGACGCGGCACGTCCGTTCGGTCTGCAGCTCGCGCTTCCGGTCGCGGGCATCTGCGCGCTGGCCGGTTGCGTCGCGGTCGTCCTCGGCTACCACCTGGGCGAGCGCGGCACATCGACCCTTGCCACGGAGGGCGGCAGCGCCTAGCCTCGGACGTTGCTAGAACGGATGTTCCACGTGAAACATCGTGGCTGAGAGAGGTGCTGGTTGGAGCTGAGCTACGCGGTCGTCGCGCTCGCGCTCGCAATTTTGGTTGCGGCCTGGCTCCTCGCGACGCGCCGAGCGCCGGCGGTCGCGCCCCCCGCGGCGGATCCGACCTCGGCACTCCACGTCCTGCGTGCGAGCATCGACGAGCTGCGCGCGGCGAACGCGACGGCGCTGGGAGAGCTGCGCGGTGAGATGCAGCGCACGCTCAGCACGACGGAGCAGCAGCTCGTCACGCAGACCGGTGCGACGCATCGATCGCTGAACGACCTCTCACGGCAGCTCGGCGTTCTCAGCGAGCAGAGCGCGCGTGTCGGCGAGCTCGCGAAGGACATCGGCTCGCTGCAGGATCTGCTTCGCGCACCGAAGCCGCGTGGCGGTTTCGGCGAGCTGATGCTCGAGCGTCTGCTCCAGGATTGCCTGCCGCTCAGCGCATACGAGATCCAGTACACGTATCGCGACGGCTCGCGCGTCGACGCCGTCGTGCGCTCTGCGAATCGTCTCGTGCCGATCGACGCGAAGTTCCCGAATGAGTCGTACACGCAGATCGCCCTGGCCAGGGACGAGAACGATCGAACCCGCCGCCGCCGCGCGTTCCTGCAGCAGGTACGCCGCCACGTCGACTCCGTCGCGCGGTACGTCTCACCGCAGGATTCGACGATCGACTATTGCTTCATGTATCTCCCGTCGGAGGCGATCTACTACGAGGTGATGACGCGAGAGGCCGATGGCGAGCCTGATCTCGGCGCCTACTGCCAGGAGCGCCACGTCATCCCGGCCTCGCCGAACACGCTCCTCGCGTACCTGCAGGTCGTCGCGCTCGGCGTCCGCGGGCTCGCGATGCAGGAGCGCACGCGCGAGCTGCAGCAGAGCATCGCGCAGGTGCGTCGCGAGTTCGAGCGGTTCGTCGGGCTTCACGATCAGCTCGGCACGCACCTCGACCACGCGATGAAGAAGTTCGACGAGACCGAGCGCGCGCTCGCGCGCGCCTCGGGCGCGATCGAGGGTCTCGCGCACGTGCCGCTCGCCGCGGGCGGCGAGCAGGGCGTCCT
>DATEDV010000446.1:0-2712 GCA_035281485.1 Candidatus Limnocylindria bacterium
CCGCCGACAGCACGAACTTCGTGAGCTCGAGCTGCAGCAGCACCGCGAGTCCGTAGATCGCGACGAGCACGAGCACGCCGAGCAGGAGCTGCACGGCGCGCGTACCGCGGATGAGGACGAGGACGTAGTAGATGAAGACCGCGACGATGAGGATGTCGAGGATGTTGTTCCAACCGCAACACCGCCCCCCGAACACACCACGCAGCTGATCGAACAGCAGGTCCATCTAATCCGCCAGCGCCAGCTGTTCGACCTCCGCCGCGAGGTCCTCCCGTCCGTCGAGCCGCAGCGCCTGCACCAGCAGCTGGCATTTCGCCTTCGCGACGTCTCGCTTCCCCAGCGTGCGCACCACGTCGACGAGCAGTCGCTGCGCGTCGTGGTCCGCCACGCCGCTCGCGATGAGCTGCAGCAGGAGGTCCGACGCGGCGTCGTTCCGCCCGTCCGCGATGTAGCGGCGCGCGGCCTCGAGCGCGGCGTCGCCGCCGCGCGGATCGCCCTTGGCGAGATACGTCGCGGCCGTCGCCTCGACGGCCTGCGAGTCGGCGTCGGCGACGGGCTGGTCGCCGTCGCTGTCGCCGAGGGTGACCGCCTGCGGATCGCTGACGAGATCGCTCTCCGACGCCCACGGGTCGGAGGCCGGCGGCGCAGGCGCAACGGGCGCGGGCGCAGAAGTCGCGGCCGGCTCCGGCTCCTGCTTCACGCTGGGCGGCGGTGCGGCGTCCCGCCACGACGGCTGCGATGGGAGCGGCGCGTCGTGACGCTGCGCGCCGCCGAATGCCGACTGCATCAGCGCATCCCGCTCGCTCATGGCGGGCGCTCCGGTCGGCGTCCCAGTCGTCGCGCTCACCGCCGGTCTCGTCGTGATCGCGCCCGCGGTCGCGGGGCGCGGAGCGGCTTCGGCCTCCTGCTCGGGCGGAAGATCGGCGACGTCGATGCCCAGCGTCGCCGCCACCTTGATCAGCTCGCGCGACTTCACACGATCGAGCGCGAACTCCGCCTCCTGGCGGGCGCGCTCGCGCGCGCCCGATAGGAGCGCGATCTGGATGTAGCGCACGTACTCGTCCGCCGCGCCCTTCTGATCTCCCGCGAGCAGCAGCGCCGCCGCGAGACGGCGATGCGCGGTCAGGTCGTGCGGGTCGAGCGCGGTCGCGTCGCGGTACAGGCCGATCGCGCCGGCGCGCTGACCGGCCCGCGCGACGGCCGCACCGCCGTCGAGGAGCATGCGCAGCGCGGCGGGCCGGTCCTCCTCCTCGATGAGCACCTTCGCGAGACCGCGATAGCCGCCGTCGGCGTCGGGAAAACGAGTGAGCAGGTAGCGGAACTGCTCCTCAGCCTGCCGCAGCCGGCCGGCGTGCAGGCTCTTCAGACCGGATGCGAGCGCGACCTTGTAGTTGAAGTCGGAAGAGCGTGTGCCCACGAGCCCTTAGTGTGCTCCGCTTCGGAGCGCCACGGCTAGCGCTTCGTGAACTGCGGAGCCTTGCGCGCTCGTTTGAGACCGGGTTTCTTCCGCTCCTTGGCGCGGGGGTCGCGCGTCAGGAGGCCGGCGCGCCGCAGCGCGGGCCCGAGGTCCTTGTCCATCTGCTGCAGGGCGCGGGCGATGCCGTGGGCGATGGCGCCGATCTGGCCGGTCACCCCGCCGCCCTCGACCTTGATCATGGCGTTGAACCGCCGCGCCGTGTTCGTCACGGTGAACGGCAGCGTCGCGCGGTCGGTGGCCCCGTCGCGCCCGAAGTAGTCGTCGAGCGCCTTCCCGTTCACCACGACGGTGCCCTCGCCGGGCACCAGGCGGACACGCGCGATGGACGTCTTCCGGCGGCCGGTCCCCTGGAAATACGGTGTCGACTTCATCGCGTGGTCGCCTCCTTCACTGCCGTCGGCCGCTGCGCGGCGTGCGGGTGGTCGGCCCCGGCGTAGACGTGGAGCTTGCGGATCATCTGCTCCCCCAGCCGGTTCTGAGGAAGCATCCCGCGCACGGCGCGCCGGATGACCTCCTCTGGCCGTCGCGCCAGGAGGCGCTCGAGGCTCTCCGTTCGCATACCGCCGGGATAGCCCGAGTGCCGAACGTACTGCTTCGCCTGGAGCTTGCGGCCGGTCACCTTGATCTTTGACGCGTTGACGACGATGACCGGGTCGCCGGTGTCGATGTGCGTCGAGAACGTCGCGCGGTGCTTGCCGCGCAGCAGCACCGCGATGCTCGTCGCGAGCCGACCGAGCGTCGCGCCGTCGGCGTCGACCACCCGCCACTCGCGTTGGATGTCAGCGCTCTTGACCGCGTATGTCTTCGTCATCACTCCCAGTTCTCGCTTCCGTCCAGTCGTCGTCGTCCGCCTTCACCATATCGGACCGCCACCAGGCAGAGGCCTTTCGCCGGCGCGCTCGGACCCGCAAGCTCCCGGTCCCTCGCCTGGAGCACCTCCGTGAATCGCTCGACGGTCATCTTCGTGCGACCGACCCACAGCAGCGTTCCGACGATGCCGCGGACCATGCCCCGGAGGAACGCGTCCGACTCGATCTCGAACCGCAGGACGCTCTCCTCGGTGATCCACTCCGCGCGCTTCACCGTGCGCTCGCCGGCCTCGCCGGCCGCGAACGCCGCGAAGTCGTGCCGTCCGACCAGCGCGGCCGCCGCGGCACGCATGGCCGCGACGTCGAGCTCGCCCGGATGGTGGTGCTCGCGCCGCACCCACAGCGGATCGCGCACCGCCGAGTTCC
>DATEDV010000447.1:0-3270 GCA_035281485.1 Candidatus Limnocylindria bacterium
AGCTGGTCGGCCCGCAGCTGCTGCGCTCGTTCATCGACGGCGCGATCGGCGGCGCCGCGCTCGAGCCGCTCGCCGCGCTCGCGGTCGCGTTCGTCGTCGTCGCCCTCGTCACGCAGCTGCTGACCGCGTGGGCGCAGTACGTCGGGGAGGACCTGGGATGGACCGCGACCAACGCACTGCGTGCCGACCTCGCGCTGCACCTTCTGCGGCTCGACATGACCTTCCACAAGACGCGCACACCGGGTGAGCTCATCGAGCGCATCGACGGCGACGTCACGGCCCTGGCCTCGTTCTTCTCGCGCTTCGTCGTGAACGTTCTCGGGAGTCTCGTGCTGCTCGTCGGCGTGCTCGCGGTCGTCGCGATCGAGGACCTCCGGGCGGGTGCGGCGCTCGGCGTCTTCGCCGCGGTCGCGGTGTTCCTCATGGCCGGACCGCTCCGCACGTTCGCGGTGAAGTACTGGAGGCGTCTGCGCGAGGTCGCGGCTCAGCTCTACGGCTTCCTCGGCGAGCGTCTCGCCGGGACGGAGGACATCCGATCCAGCGGGGCCGAGACGCATGTCATGGACGGGCTCGCGCTCCTTCATCGTTCGTGGCTGTCGGCATGGCGGCGCTCGATCTTCGCCGGGACGGTGCTGTGGTCGACGTCGATCCTCACCTTCGCGGTCGGGACGGCCATCGCCTTCGGCGTGGGGGCGTACCTGTGGACCCTCGGCGCGATCACGCTGGGGACCGTCTACCTCCTCTTCCACTACACGGACATGCTGCGACGGCCCCTCGAGCAGATACGCCGCGAGCTGGACGAGATGCAGCAGGCCGTCGCCAGCGTCGGTCGCATCACCGAGCTGCTGCGAACGCAGAACCGTCTCCCCGACGGACCCGGTCGACGCATCCCGGCGGGAGCGCTCGCGGTCGAGCTCGACGGCGTCTCGTTCGCATACGAGCCGGGTGCGCCGGACGCGGAGCGTGACGGCCTCGTGCTCCGAGACATCTCGCTGCGTCTCGCTCCCGGCGAGGTGCTCGGCCTCCTTGGTCGCACCGGAAGCGGCAAGACGACGCTCGCGCGGCTCCTGCTGCGCTTCTACGACCCGACGGTCGGCGCGATCCGGCTCGGCGGCGTGGACCTGCGCGACACGCGACTCGACGAGCTGCGCGGCCGGGCCACTCTGGTGAGCCAGGACGTCCAGCTGTTCCACGCACGCGTGCGCGACAACATCACGTTCTTCGACCCGACGATCGACGACACGCGCATCGTCGAGGTCCTGGAGCACATCGGTCTTGGCGCGTGGCTGCGCGCGCTGCCGCGCACCGGCAGCGACGACGCGCTCGACACCGAGATGCTCGCCGGAGGCCTCTCCGCCGGCGAGGCGCAGCTGCTCGCGTTCGCGCGTGTCTTCGTGCGCGATCCAGGTCTCGTGATCCTGGACGAGGCGTCGTCGCGGCTCGACCCGGCCACGGAGCGGCACATCGAGCGCGCCATCGACGCCCTTCTTTCGGATAGGACCGGCATCGTCATCGCGCACCGCCTTGCGACCGTGCAGCGCTGTGACCGCATCCTCATCCTGGAGGACGGCCGGGTCGTCGAGCAGGGGCCGCGCGCCGCGCTCGCCCAAGATCCATCGTCGCGCTTCTCGCGGCTGCTGCGGACGGGCCTCGAGCCGGTGCTCGCATGAGCGCCGATACCGTCGGCACCGGGCGATTCCTCTGGCGGATGGCCACGTATAGACCGTGGATCTACTTCTGGGACAACGTCCTGTGGACGGCCGTGTACTGCGCGCGGCTGCTCCCGGGGCTCGTGGCGCAGCAGGCCTTCGACACGCTGCAGCGCGGTAGCGCGGACACGCCGACGATCCTGTGGCTCGCGGCGGCATTCGTCGGGACGGGCATCGCCGGTGCGGTCGCCAACACCGCCGGGATGGCGGTGGACGTGTTCTTCCGCTTCAGTGTCACGGCGCTCCTTCAGCGCAACATGCTCGCCGAGATCCTGCGGCGCCCCGGCGCGCGCGCTCTCGATCGCTCACCGGGCGAAGCGCTCAGCGTCTTCCGCGACGACGTCCGGCACGCCGAGGACGGGAGCGACTGGACCGTCGACATGATCAGCCTCTCCGTGTTCGCGATCGCTGCGATGGCGATCCTGCTCAACGTGAACGCGACGATCACGATCTTCGTGTTCGTGCCCCTGGTGGCGATCGTCGCGGTCGCGCAGGTCGCGACGAGGCGGCTCCAGCAGTCGCGCGCGGCCAGCCAGATCGCTACGAGTCGCGTGACGGGGGCGCTCGGCGAGATCTTCGGCGCGGTGCAGGCGGTCCAGATCGCGCGCGCCGAAAAGGGAGTGGTCGAGCACTTCCGCCGGCTGAGCGAGACGCGGCGGAAGACCGTGCTGCGTGAGCGCAAATTCGCGCTCTTCACGAGCTCGATCTACTGGAACACGGTCTATCTCGGGACCGGTCTCATCCTGCTGCTCGGCGCGCGCGCGATGCGCGACGGCAGCTTCACCGTCGGCGACTTCGCGCTCTTCGTCTCGTACCTCGGCTTCGTCACCGAGTTCAGTGGATTCCTCGGACTCTTCCTCACGCAGTACAAGCAGCTCGGGGTCTCGGTCACCCGGATGCTGTCGCTCATTCGTAGCGGCGCGACGAACGTGCCTGCGAGCAGTCTCGTGCTGCACGAGTCGCTTCACCTCACCGGGCCACTTCCCAGCGAGACCCAAGCCGCGACGCGCGGCGTCACGGCCCCGGCGCCGCTGCGCACTCTGGAGGCGGTCGGCCTGAGTTACCACTTCGGCCGCGGCGACGCGGGGCCCGGGATCGACGGCGTTTCCGTCGCGCTCCGGCGCAGCCAGTTCACGGTCGTCACCGGACGGGTCGGCGCCGGCAAGACGACGCTGCTGCGGGTCCTGCTCGGACTGCTGCCGCGCGACAGCGGCGAGATCCTGTGGAACGGGGAGGCGGTAGGCGACCCCGCGGCCTTCTTCGTGCCGCCGCGCTGCGCCTACGTGCCGCAGGTGCCGCGGCTCTTCAGCGACTCGCTTGGGGCGAACATCCTCCTCGGCCTGACGGATGCCGACGAGCTCGTGCCGGCGGCCGTGCGCGCGGCCGTCCTCGAACAGGACCTCGCTGGGTTCGAGCACGGACTCGACACGCTCATCGGCTCGCGCGGCGTGCGACTCTCCGGTGGCCAGGCGCAGCGCGCCGCCGCCGCGAGGGCGTTCGTCCGGCGAGCGGAGCTGCTGGTCGTCGACGATCTCTCGAGCGCGCTCGACGTCGACACAGA
>DATEDV010000448.1:0-7409 GCA_035281485.1 Candidatus Limnocylindria bacterium
CGCCTCGGTCTTCTTCTCCTCGATGGCCGGCGCGAGCTCCAGCAGCATCAGCGGCGCGGAGTCGCCCACGCGCCGCGCGAGGTGCGTGGCGCGCAGGTACCCGGAGGTCCGGTCCGGATAGCGCTTGGCGAGGTCCTCGAACACCTTCTCGACGATGACCGGCTCGGGCAGCCAGGCCCGCGCGCGGCGGCGCGCCTCGAGCGAGCCGTCCTTCCCGAGGTTGATCATCCGGTCGACGAAGCCGCGGATCTCCTTGGCCTTCGCCTCGGTCGTCTTGACGCGTTCGTAGCGCAGCACCGACAGCGTGAGGTTGCGCAGCATCGACCGGCGCTGGCTCGTCGTGCGCCCGAACTTGCGCTGATGGACCTGATGCGGCACCTAGGTCTGCTCCTCCTCGCGCGGCGCGGACTCGTCCTCGCCGTCCTCGGGCTCGGGCGATGGGCCGCCGGTGTCGAGGGATGCGGCGTCGCTCATCGGCTCCTCGAGGGCCGTCTCGTCACGCACCGGCGCCTCGATGAGGCCGCGGAGCGCAAGGCGCTCCTTGATCTCGTCGAGCGACTTGCGGCCGAAGTTGCGCATACGCAGCAGCTCCTCGTCGGGGGTCTGGAGCAGCTGGCCGACCTTCGTGATGCCGTGACGCTTCAGCGAGTTGAACGCCCGCTGCGGCAGGTCGAGGTCCTCGATCGGCATGTCCGAGATCACCGACGGGAGCGCGCTGCCGTTGGTGCGATCCGGCGCGGCGATCGCGGTCTGCGTCTTCGTGAGGCCGGCGAACAGACTGAACTGCTGGACGAGGATGTTGGAACCCTGCGCGACCGCCTCGTCGGGCGTGGTCGTGCCGTCGGTCCACACCTCGAGCACGAGCCGGTCGTAGTTCGTGACCTGACCGACGCGGGTGCTCTCGACGTTGAAGTTGACCTTCTTCACCGGGCTGAAGAGCGCGTCGATCGGGATGACGCCGATGGGCAGCTCCTCACGCCGCTCGGACGACTGGAAACCGCGTCCGGTGCTGACCGTGAGCTCCATCCAGAGCGAGGCCTCGGGCTCGAGCGTCGCGATGGGCGCGTCGGGGTTCACGATCTCGATCTCGCTCGTCGTGACGATGTCGGCCGCCGTCGCGACGCCGGGACCCTCCTTCTCGAGGGTGAGCGTCACCGGCTCGTTCGAGAACGAGCGGATCCGGATCTGCTTGAGATTGAGAACGATCTGGACGACGTCCTCTTTCACGCCGGGGATCGTCGAGAACTCGTGCGCGACGCCGCGGACGCGCGCGGCCGTGATGGCTGCGCCGGGCAGCGACGACAGCAGCACGCGGCGGAGCGAGTTCGCGAGGGTCGTGCCGTAGCCCGGCGGGAGCGGCTCGCACGCGAACTTCGCGTAGCGCTCGTCGCCTTCGATGCGCTCGATCTTTGGGTATTCCAGTTCCACGATGGTCATAGGGCGTTCCTTCCTGGCGGGTTAACGCGAATAGTGCTCAACGATGAGCTGCGTGTTGACCTGCGCCTCGATCTGATCGCGCGTCGGCGCCGAGAGCACCTTCGCGCTGAAGTTGTCAGGGTCGGTCTCGAGCCAGCCCGGACGGGTCTGCGTCTTCGCCCAGGCCAGCATCTCCTTGAAGTAGCTCGAGCCGCGGCTCGACTCGCGCACCGCGATGGCGTCGCCGGGCTTCACCTGATAGCTGGGCGTCTTGGTCACCTTGTCGTTCACCGTGATGTGCGCGTGCGCCACGAGCTGCCGGGCCTGCGACCGCGACTTCGCGAAGCCCGCGCGGTACACGGTGTTGTCGAGACGCCGCTCGAGGTTCTGGAGCATGACCTCACCGGTCGCGCCCTTGACCTCCGCGGCCGCCTCGAACGTGTTCTTCATCTGGCGTTCCATCACGCCGTACATGCGGCGCGCCTTCTGCTTCTCACGCAGCTGGAGCGCGAAGTCGGAGACCTTGCGCCGGCGCTGCTGGTGCATGCCCGGCGGCGAGCTGCGGCGCTCGAACGTGCACTTGGTGAGGCACTTCTCGCCCTTGAGGAACAGCTTCATGCCCTCGCGGCGGCAGATGCGGCAGACGGGTCCGGTGTAGCGCGCCATTAGACCCTCCGCCGCTTCGGCGGCCGGCAGCCGTTGTGCGGGATCGGGGTGACGTCGGTGATGGCGGTCACCTCGAGCCCGGTCGCCTCGAGCGCGCGGATGGCCGCCTCGCGACCGGCGCCCGGCCCGCGCACGAAGACCTCGACGGTCTTCATGCCCGTGTCGATCGCCTTGCGCGCGGCGTTCTCCGCGGCGACCTGCGCGGCGTAGGGCGTGCTCTTGCGCGAGCCCTTCCAGCCCGCGGCGCCGGCCGAGGCCCACGCCACGACGTTCCCCACCGGGTCGCTGATCGAGATGATCGTGTTGTTGAAGGACGCCTTGATGTGCGCCGCGCCGCGTGGCACGACACGTCGCTCGCGCTTCTTGCGCGGCGCGACCTTCTCGGCGCCGGCGGCCTGTTCGGTCTCGGGGCCGCCGTCCTTCTTGTCCTTGTCCTTGGGTGGCGCGTCACGGCGCTCGCCCCGTTCCTTGGTCGCGACTTCCTTGTTGTCCTTCGCCATTACGTCTTCGACACCGACTTCTTCTTTCCGGCCACGGTCTTGCGTGGGCCCTTTCGCGTACGCGCGTTCGTGCGCGTCCGCTGACCGCGCACCGGCAGACCCTTGCGGTGCCGAAGCCCGCGATAGCTGCCGATCTCCTGGAGACGCTTGATGTTCATCGCGACCTCGCGGCGCAGGTCACCCTCGACGGTGAAGCCGCGGTCGATGATCTCGCGGATCTTCGCGACCTGCGGCTCGGTGAGATCGCGCACGCGGATCGCACCGTCGACGCGCGCCTGGTCGAGGACGTCACGCGCGGTCGTCGGACCGATGCCGAAGATGTAGCGCAGCGACACGTCGACGCGCTTCTCGCGCGGGATGTCAACGCCGGCGATACGTGCCATCGTCCTCCCCTAGCCTTGCCGCTGCTTGTGCTTCGGCTCAGAGCAGATCACGAGGATCTGCCGCTCGCGCCGGATGATCTTGCACTTGTCGCAGCGCTTCTTTACTGATGCCCGGACTTTCACTCGGAAACCCTTTCGCCACAGCTCTTCGTAAGTCGTTCTTTTTGACTTCGCACGCTGAACCTGGATCGCACGCTTAGTAACGCACCCTTCGCGTGATCCGACCCCGCTTCAAGTCATACGGACTCAGCTCGACCAGGACCTTGTCCCCGGGCACGACGCGAATGAAGTTCATGCGCATCTTCCCCGAGATGTGTGCCAGGACCGCGTGCCCGTTCTGGAGCTCGACCTTGAACATCGCGTTGGGGAGGGCTTCCGCGACCGTGCCCTCCACCTCGATCACGTCCTTGGACGGTTTGTTACTTGCCATGGACTCCAGACACAGGGGTCTCCGCGGCGTGCGCCCACGGGAACCAAAATTGTACCGAAACCGCCCAGGCCGGGCAACGGCCGGTCATGCCGCAGCCGCCGCGCGGCCCTCGGGGGCCGTCAGCACCACCGGACCGGACGCCGTGCACCACAGGGTGTGCTCGAAGTGGGCGCACAGGCTCCCGTCCGCCGTGACCACGGTCCACTGGTCCGCGAGCGTCCTCGTCTCGGCACCGCCGGCATTCACCATCGGCTCGATCGCGATGCAGAGACCCTCCTTTATCTGAAGGCCGCGCTCCGGCGGCCCGTAGTTGGGGACCTGCGGCTCCTCGTGCATGGCGCGGCCGATCCCGTGGCCGACGTAGTTGCGGACGACGCTGAACCCCTGGCTCAGGACGAAGCGCTCCACGGCGGCGCCGATGTCCCCGATGCGCTTGCCGACCGTGGCGACGGCGATCGCGCGACGCAGCGCCTCTTCCGTCACCGCGATGAGCTGCGCCGCCTGCGGGGACACGGTGCCGACCGCCATCGTGATCGCGGCGTCGGCGTGCCAGCCCTCCACGATCGCCCCGGCGTCGATGCTGAGGATGTCGCCCTCCTTGAGGCGCCGCTTCCCCGGGATGCCGTGCACGAGCTCGTCGTTGACGCTCGTGCAGATCACGCCGGGGAAGGGCGGGAGCACCGGCACGCCGTAGCCCTTGAAGTTCGACGCCGCACCGTGACGCGCGAGGATCTCGGCCGCGATGCGATCGAGCTCGCCGGTCGTGACGCCCGGCCGCACCGCGGCGCGGCACGCCGCGAGCATCTCGGCGACGATGCGACCGGCCTCGCGCATCTTCGCGGTCTCCTGCGGCGTCTTGAGCGTGATCACGTCGCCTCGCGAAGCCGCTTCGCGATCTCGTCGACGCTGCCGACCCCGTAGATCTTCCGGAGGAGCCCGCGCTTCTGGTAGTGCTCGATGAGCGGTCTCGTCTGCTGCGTGTACACGTCGAGACGCTCCATGATCACCGGCGTCGTGTCGTCGAAACGGCGCTCGACGCGCGCGCGCTTGATGAGCCGCTCGAGCAGCTCGTCCTGCGGGACGTCGATGAGCAACACGCTCGCCAGCGAGCGGCCCGCCTGCCGCAGGAGTCCGTCGAGCGCCTGCGCCTGTGCGACGGTCCGCGGGAACCCGTCGAACACGACCCGCGTCGTGTTCGGTAGACGCGCGACGTGCTCGCGCACCATGTTCACCGTCACGTCGTCCGGGACGTACTGCCCCAGCTGCATGTACTTCTGCGCCATCTTCCCGAGCTCGGTGGCCTGCGCCACCTGCTCGCGGAACAGGTCGCCGGTCGACAGCTGATGGAAGCCGTCGGCCACCAGCCGCTGGGCCTGGGTGCCCTTCCCCGAGCCGGGCGCGCCCATAAGGATGAGATCGCCGGCCGGCACTAGCGGATGAACCCCTCGTAGCTGCGCTGGAGCAGCTGCGCCTCGAGCTGCTTCATCGTCTCGACCACGACGCCGACGACGATGAGGATGCTCGTCCCGCCCAGCCGCAGCGTCTGCACGCCGGTGATGTCGCCGATGAGCGTCGGCATGACCGCCACGATCCCGAGGAAGAGCGCGCCCGCGATGGTGATGCGCGTCACCACGCGGCCGAGGAACTCTGCCGTCGGACGGCCGGGCCGGATCCCGGGGATGAACCCGCCGTAGCGCTTGATGTTGTCGGCGACGTCGTTCGGCACGAACGTGAACGCGGTGTAGAAGAAGGTGAACGCGACCACCAGCAGGAAGTAGAGGCTGTTGTAGAAGATCGGATTCGCGAACGCGCCGACGATGCCGTTCGCCAGGCCGTTCACCCAGTCCGTCTCGCTGTTCGTGAAGTACTGCGCGATCTGGCTCGGTAAGAGGAGGATCGAGATCGCGAAGATGATCGGGATGACGCCGGCGCTGTTCACGCGCAGCGGGATGTGCGTGCTGCCGCCGGAGTACATCCGCGTCCCGCGCACGCGCTTGGCGTACTGGACCGGGATGCGCCGCTGACCCTCCTGGATGAAGATGATCGCGGCGATCACGAGCAGTCCGATGATGGCGATCGACGCGAGCGCGAAGGCGTTCTGCTGCACGTCGAGCGTCTGCTGGATGGTCTGCGGCATGCGGCCGACGATCCCCGCGAAGATGATGAAGCTGATCCCGTTCCCGATGCCGCGCTCGCTGATGAGCTCGCCGAGCCACATCAGGATGAGCGTCCCCGTGGTGAGCGAGGCGAGGATCGCGAGCGTGAGACCCAGATCGTCGGGTCCGAACGCGGGCAGGACGCCGGAGCGCTGCATGAAGACGGAGACGCCGATGCCCTGCAGGAGCGCGAGCGGCACCGTGAGGATCCGCGTGTACTGATTGATCCGGTTCCGGCCGTACTCGCCTTCCTTCGAGAGGCGCTCCAAGGCGGGGATGGTCTGGTTGAGCAGCGTCATGATGATCGAGGCGTTGATGTACGGGTTCACGCCGAGCGCGACCACCGAGAGCTTCGCGAGGCCGCCACCCGAGAAGAGGTCGAGCAGGTTCAGCAGCTGGCTCTGGTTGATGACGATCTGCAGCTGCTCCTGGTCGACGCCCGGCAGCGGGACGTGCGCGAGGAAGCGGAACACGACGAGCATGCCGAGCGTGAAGAGGATCTTGCTCCGCAGGTCGGGTGTCCGGAACGCCTCGAGGAGCGCGGTGAACATGCCCATCGGCTAGGCGCCGCCGATGATCACGATGGAGCCGCCGGCCGATTCGATCTTCTGCCGGGCGGCCGCGGAGACGGCGTGCGCGTGGACCTCGAAGCGCTCCTTCACGTCGCCGTCGGCGAGCACCTTCACGCGGGCGTCCGGCCGGACGAGGCCCTTCGCCGCGAGCGTCTCGGGCGAGACCTTGCCGTCGACGGCGTAGTCCGCCAGCCGGCCGACGTTCACGCCGACGTACGACGAGCGGAAGCGCGTGTTCTTGAAGCCGCGCATCTTCGGGATCCGCATGTGGATCGGCGTCTGGCCGCCTTCGAACCAGCCCGGCAGACCCGGACCGCTTCGCGCCAGCTGACCCTTGGTGCCTTTGCCCGCGGTCTTGCCCTGACCGGAGGAGATCCCCCGGCCGACACGGCGGCGCGCCTTGCGCGCGCCCAGCGGCGCGCGGAGCTCGTGCTGTCTCATTTCGATCCCCGCCTCACCTCGACCAGGTGCGCGACGCGGCGCAGCATCCCGCGCACCGCCTCGTTATCGGCCTGCTCGACGATCTGACCGGTGCGGCGCAGGCCGAGCGCGGCGAGCGTGCGGCGCGCGGCGATCTTCTCGCCGATCGAGCTGCGGTTCTGACGGATGACCAGGCGCGTCACGGCGCGACCGCCTCCGGCTCACGCTCGGTCCGTCGAGCCTCGATGCCGCGCATGTCCTTCACCTTCTCCGAAGACCGCAGGACGCTCAGCGCCTTCATCGCGGCCATCACCACGTTCACCGGATTGGTGCTGCCCAGCGACTTCGACAGGATGTCGTGGATGCCGGCGGATTCGACGACCGCGCGCACCGAGCCGCCGGCGATGACGCCGGTGCCCTTCGACGCCGGCCGCAGCAGCACCTTGGCCGCGCCGAAGTCGGCAGTGACCGGGTGCGGGATGGTGCGGTCGAGGAGCGGCACGAGGATGAGGTGCTTCTTCGCGTCCTCGATGCCCTTCTTGATCGCCTCGGGGACCTCGTCGGCCTTGCCCAGCCCGGCGCCGACGTGACCGCGGCCATCGCCGACGACCACGACCGCCGAGAAGCTGAACCGCCGTCCACCCTTCACGACCTTGGAGACGCGGTTGATCTGCACGACGCGCTCGGTGAGCTCGAGACGAGTTGGATCGATCCTCGGCATCAGACCTTGACCCCCGCTGAACGGACGCCGTCGGCCAGCGCCTTCACGCGACCGTGGTACTTGTAGCCACCGCGGTCGAAGACGGCCTGCGTCACGCCCTTCTGCTTCGCGCGGTCGCCGAGCATCGTGCCCACGTTCTTGGCGA
>DATEDV010000449.1:0-9048 GCA_035281485.1 Candidatus Limnocylindria bacterium
GAGCGACGACATGGTGCTCAAGTCCTCCTATTACTCGGCCGCGCAGCTCGGCAGGCTGAAGGGCCTCGCGGAACGCCAGAAGAAGAAGGAGGCCGTCCTCCTGCGCGAGGCGCTGGACGACCTGCTGCGCAAGCACGAGCGCTCCTGAGCCGCGCGATCCTGAGCGTTAGCCTCGCCGCAGTGGAGCTTTCCGCCGCGACGCGGGACGAGCTCGCCAGTCTGTCGCGCCGCTACGGCGAGCCGCGCCGCATCGATGCGACGATCCCGGACGGCTTCAGCGATCCGATCCGACGCGGCGACCGCTTCGGCGAGGTGCTCATGGCGGTCCGCCGTCCGAACGGCAGGCTGCTCGTCGCCATCAAGACCTTCTATCCGCGCGGGGCGTATCGCCTCCCGACCGGCGGGATCCACCACGGCGAAGGCGTCCTCGATGCGCTCGTGCGCGAGACGAAGGAGGAGACCGGACTCGACACCGCGGTCCGGCGCTTCCTCGCGACGATCGCGTATCGCGGCGCATCTTCACCGGTCTCGCCGCCGCTTTTCCACACGTTCGCGTTCCTGCTCGACGAGCTCGGGGGAACACTCGGCGCGCTCGATACCCAGGAGCAGATCGAGGACTGGCGCGAGATGTCGGTCGCGGAGGTGCGTGCGCAGGCAGATGTGCTCGACCAGCTCGCGACGGAAGGGACGCAGAGCATCGGCGGAAGCTGGGCCGATTGGGGACGGTTCCGCGCGGTCGCGCACCGCGCCGTCGCGGACGCGCTCGATCGCGCGGAGATCAGTCGAGCCGGAACAACCGATACGCGAGGATGAACGAGACGACCGACCACACGAGCAGACCGGCGATCTGTCCGCCAACGTCGGCCAGCGTCGCGCCGGTGGTCGCGATGTCGCGCAGCGCGTCGTTCAGGAACGTGAGCGGCAGGTAGTCGGCGATCGGTCGCAGGAACGCCGGGACGGCGTCGCGCGAGAAGAACACGCCTGACAGGAAGAGCTGTGGCAGCGTCACGATCTGTGTGGCCACGGCGGCCTGGTTCTCCGTCGCGAGCAGGCCGGTGACAGCGAAACCCAGGCAGAGGAACACCACCGCCCCGAGCACCGCGACGAACAGCAGCGCCCCAAGGCCGCCGATCACCGTGACCTTAAATGCGAGCACGGCGACGGCGAGAAGGATCAGCACCTGCACGACGGCGAGGATCAGCCGCTGCAGCACGTGCGCGGCGAGATAGTTCCGTCGCGGGATGGGCGTTGCCATGATCCGCCTGATCACACCGCGCTGACGCTCCGCGACGAAGGCGAATGCCACGCTCGAGATGCCGAGCTGCATGATCGTCATCCCCAGGATCCCCGGCGTGAGGAAGTCGACGTACTTGAGGTTGCGCCCGGTGATCTCCTCGCGCTTGAGCGTGAGGACCGGTCGCGTTTGCGTCACCGCGAACGAGAGGTCGTTGATGACCGAGCCCAGGATCGCCGTACCCACCGCGGACTCCTCAGGCCGAGCACTGTTCTGGTAGAGGAGGAGCGTCGGCGCTCCCAGGTCGCCGCCGCGGCTGGTGATCGGCGCGATGCGGAAGTCGCTCGGTATCACGAGCACCAGGTCTCGATCGCCCTCGGCAAGCTCGGCGAGCATCGCGAAGCGCTGACCCGTCGTGATCCGCAGTGCCTCGATCCTCTTCAGCGAGTTGACGAACGACACGCTCTGCTCGTTCTCGGCCTCGTCGACGACCGCGAGATCGACACGCACCGAGCCGCCGAAGTTCAGCACGCCGAAGAGGACCATGAAGAGGAGCGGGAAGAGGAAGCCGAAGAACAGCGCGGTGCGGTCGCGTGCGTACGAGCGCAGGAGCATCGCGGTGTAACCCAGCACCTGGCGCATCACTCGCCTCGCAGCGCGTGACCGGTGAGGTCGAGGAAGACGTCGTCGAGGTTGGCCTGTTGCTGGATGACCGGCCTGCGGAAACCGCGGCCGAGGAGGGCGGCGATGAGCGCCGCCGGAGAGTCGAGCGCGACGATGCGGCCGGCATCCATGATCGCCACGCGGTCGCAGAGCGCCTCGGCCTCGTCGAGGTAGTGCGTCGTGAGGAAGACGGTCGTGCCGCGCGCGCGGATCGCGCGGATGAGCTCCCAGAGATTGCGGCGCGCCTGCGGGTCGAGGCCGGTGGTCGGCTCGTCGAGAAAAAGGACCTGCGGCTCGTTCACCAGCGCCACGGCGATCGACAGTCGCTGACGCTGTCCGCCCGAGAGCTTCTCCTGCTTCTGCTTCGCCTTCTCCTCGAGGCCGACGGAGCGCAGGATCGCCATCGCATCGACGCGCTTGCCGTAGAAGAGGGCGAATAGATCGACGATCTCGCGCGCCAGGAAATTCTCGGGAAACGCGCTCTGCTGGAGCTGCACGCCGATGCGCTCCTTCACGCCGGCGGGATGCTTCCGGACGTCGACGCCCGCAACGAGCGCGGTCCCGCTGTCGGCCTCCCGCAGCCCCTCCAGGATCTCGACCGTCGTGGTCTTACCCGCACCGTTGGGCCCGAGAAGCGCGAAGATCTCGCGCTGGGCGACGTCGAAGCTCACGCCGTCGACGGCCCTGATGTGACCGTAGCTCTTACGGAGCTCGCGCACGGAGACGATCGGCGTCAGGACATCGCGCGCCGTGGACACGGCTACGGCCTGACGAAAGCGCGATATGCGGCGTCGTGCAGGTACAGCGCGATCGGCAGCAGCGCGACGGCCGCGATGACGATGCGCACGACGACCGGGTGCGGCCGCCGCAGCCGGGTGTACGTCACCACGAGCGCGACGGCGATGGCGGCGAGGAGCGGGACGGTCGAGAGCCAGTGCGACGCCTCGGCGCCGTCGAAGACGAGCGAATAGATGGTCGCCGCGGCGAGCGATCCCGCGGTCAGACCGATGACGGCGAAGACGCCGGCGTTGCGAGAGGGATCGCGCAGCGCCAGCAGGAGCCCGATACCGAGCGCGCCGAGTATGGTGCCCAGCATGCGCTCGTAGGTGCGGTGGTAGGGCGCGTACAGGAACCAGTCGGGGAACGCGATCGAGAGGATCACCGGCGCGAAGAACAGCGCCGCGCAGACGATACCCACCGCCCGGGCGCCGGCCAGCGTCGCTGTGCTCACGTGCGGCTGCCGGTCCACCGCAGGCGAGTCTCTTACGCTATGTGTTCAATGTCGAATGAGGGGAGTCGGCAGCCGCTCGCGCTCGCGCCGGGGCTGTCACTGGGATCTCCCGGACTCGCCGCACTCCTCTCGGCGCTCCTGCCGGGACTGGGGCAGGTCTATCAGGAGCGCTGGATCAAAGGCGGGCTCATGCTGCTGCTGCCCGTCGCCGCGCTCGTCGCCGCCGGCGCGCTCATCGTCAACGCCGATCCGCTGATGACGTGGGTCCTTCGCAACGCGATGTACGTGACATTCCTGGTGATCGCGACGATCGCCGTCTACCACCTGTTCGTCGTCGCCGACGCGTTCGCCGGACGTATGCACCGACTCCGCGGGCGGCATCTCATCGACTACACCGTGCTCGCGCTCGTGACGGTCGCTCTCGTCCTGACATACGGGACGATCTATCGAGAGTCGGCTCCCTGGGCGGCGTTCTTCGCGAGATTCTTCGCGCCGATCGTGCGCCAGCAGCCCGTGCCGCTGCCGCCGCGTGGCGAAGACCCGGCCCCGGCATGGTCGGGCAAGGAGAGACTGAACGTCCTCGTCCTCGGCATCGACACGCGCGACGGCGACCGCACGACGCAGAACACCGACACCATGATCGTTGTCTCGCTGGACCCGCTGAACCAGACCGCGGCGATGCTGTCGCTGCCGCGGGACATCTACATCAACAGGCCGGGCACGTTCCAGGGGAAGATCAACGCGGCCTTCGCGGTCGGCGGTCCGGACCTCGCCCGGCGCGTCACCAGCGATCTTCTGGGCATCCGGATCCATTCGTTCGCGCTGGTGAACTTCGAAGCGTTCAACCGTGTCGTGAACGGCGTGGGCGGCGTGATCGTGGACGTCAGACGACCGGTGCGTGACGAGTACTTCCCCACCGTCGACTACGGCGTCGAGCGCCTGAACATCGCGGCCGGGCCGCAGCTGATGTTCGGCGACACCGCGCTCAAATACGCGCGGTCGCGGCACGACAGCAACGACTACAGCCGAGCGCGGCGCCAGCAGGACGTGCTCGGCGCGCTCCGCGCGAAGCTCTCGACGCCGCAGGCACTGCGCACGCTCCCCACGCTGATGGACGGCGTCGCCACGACGATCGAGACCGACTTCGATCCGTCGAACGTGCTATCGCTGGCCAGGACGGCGACTGCCATCGACAGCGAGGACATCACGAGCGACGTCCTCTACCCCTGCGGCGGTGACTACCCGCACTGCGAGCTGACCTTGGACAACGACGGCGGTTTCTATCTCACGCCCGACGTGGTCAAGATCCGTGATCTCGCGGCGTCGCTCTTCTACGACCCGAAGGTGCGGCAGGAGGCGGCGCGGGTCGAGGTGCAGAGCGCCGGCGCGAGCAGCGGCGTCGCGCGGCAGGTGGCCGACAGGCTCGAGGCACGGGCCTTCGGCGTCAGCGCGGTCACGAACGGGGCCTCGGCCCGGTCCGCCGTCGTCCTGCGCAACTCGACCAAACGCTATACCGCGGAGCAGCTCCGCACGCAGCTGGGCTTGCCGATGGAGACGGCGGACGGCGCCGGCGGACCGGACATCGTCGTGCGCATCGGCAACGACTTCAGGAGCTTCGCGAGCGACTCAACCCGCTGACTTGTATATGGGCGTGAGCCACTCGCGGTAACGCGCATCCTTGCCGCGCACCGCGTCGAAGTAGACCTTCGAGATACGCGTCGTGATCGGCCCGACGGTGCCGGTCCCGACCTGCCGGTGGTCCACGCTGATGACCGGCGAGATCTGTACTCCCGTGCCGCACATGAACATCTCGTCCGAGACGTACAGCTCTGTGCGGTCGATACTGCGCACCTCGATGGGTATCCCGAGGTCGCCCGCGATGCGCATCACGCTGCTGCGAACGATCCCCTCGAGGATGTTGTCGGTCGCCGGCGGTGTGATGAGGGTTCCCTCGCGTACGAGGAACAGGTTGGCGGCGCTGCCCTCCGAGACATGTCCGTCGTTGGTGAGCACGATCGCCTCGGCGAATCCGGCCTCCTCGGCCTCGCTCTTCGCGAGGGCCGCGTTCACGTACGAGCCGGTGATCTTCGCGCGCGCCGGGATCGCGTTGTCGTCGACCCGGCGCCACGAGGACACGTGGCAGGCGATGCCTTTGTCGATATCGATGTAGTTCCCGAACGGGACGGCGAACATGGTGAAGCCGTCGTCGAGGTTGTGGAGCCGGACGCCGATGATCGGGGTGGACTTGTACGCCACCGGGCGGATGTAGGCGTCCTCGCGGTACCCGCACCTGCGCAGGAGCTCGACCGCGATCGCGACGAGCTCGTCGGCGCGGTGCGGGATGGCGATGCGCATGATCTTCGCGGAGCGGTGCAGCCGGGAGAAGTGCTCGCGAAGGTGAAGACCGTAGAGCTGCTCCTGCTCGGCGTTCCAGTACGCGCGGATGCCCTCAAAGACCCCCGTGCCGTAGTTGAAGGCGTGCGTCATCACCGGGATCTGCGCCTCGCGGATCGGGACGTACTTGCCGTCCAGGAAGGCCCACGCGCTGTCCGGCGCGGCCCCTTTCGGCAGCTTGGCGGGTCGCACGAGCTCCTGCACCATGCCCCACTCCTTCGCCGGTCGCGTCAGCGACCCTTGACCGGCCGACTCGCACGCCCCGTGCCGACCTTTCTTCTCGCATTGTGACACGCGCTCGCGGAAGGTTCGGTGACGGTCTTCGGTCAGACCGCTACGATGCCGCCGGTCAGACCAGATTGAGCCTCTTCGACGGCGCGGCCGTACGAGACATAGAGCTAGGACGTGGAGGTGCAGGACATGGACCGGTCCATCTGGCGATCAGTCTCGATCCTCGCCGCAGGTCTCCTTGCCGTTGCGGCCTGCGGGGGAGGTGGGACGACCACACCGACGGCGGCGCCGACCGGCGCGCAGACGGCCGCGCCCACGGTCGTGGCGGCGGTACCGCCGACGCGAGCGACGGAGTTCGTCGTGCAGACCGCGCCGGGCGGAAGCTCCGACATCTACGCGCGCTTCTGGATCGGCGTGATGGAGAAGGACAAGCTCGTCCCGCAGCCGGTGCAGCCCGTGAACAAGGAGGGCGGCGCAGGTGCGGTCGCGTTCACCTATGTCTTCGAGAAGCGGGCGGACCCGCACTACCTCATGGTCACGCTCAACAGCTTCTGGACGACGATCATCACGCAGAAGGCCCTTCCGTATAAGACGACCGACTTCACACCGATCGTGAATATGGCGCTGGACCCCTTCTTCCTGTGGGTCGCCGCTGACAGCCCGATCAAGACCGCGCAGGACTTCGTGAAGGAGGCCACGGCCCGCGAGATGACCGCCTCCGGCACGGGCTCGAAGCAGGAGGACGAGGTCCTCTTCCGGCGCATCCAGGAACTGGCGAAGACGAAGCCCTTCAAGTACGTCCCGCAGTCGGGCGGCGGCGCGGTCGCGACGGCGCTCGCGGGCAAGCAGGGCGGCGTCGAGGTCACGGTGAACAACCCGAGCGAGGCGCGCGCGCTGTTCCAGCAGAACCGTCTGCGCGCCGTCTGCGCATTCACCCCGGCGGCACCGTCGGGCATCTTCAAGGACGTCCCGACCTGCAAGTCTCAGGGCCTGGCGATCGACGACTACTACAACGTCCGCGCGGTCGTCGCGCCGCCCGGCCTCACCGCGGGTCAGCAGAAGTTCTGGATCGACACGTTCCAGAAGATCTCGAACCACGCCGACTGGAAGAAGTTCATGGAGGACAACGCGATCGATCCTGACTTCAAGGCCGGCGAGGACTTCAAGAAGCTGATCGAGAACTACCAGAAGATCCACGAGGAGATCGCGACGAAGTTCGGCTGGATCACATAGTCGGTTGCGACCCTATCAAGTAGCGACGGCGGCGGTCTTCATCCTGATCGCCGCCGTCGCCATGTTCGACACGCGCATCGGGGCGCTGCCCGACCCGACCGGCACCGCGCCCGGCGGGTTGCGCAGCGGCTGGTATCCCTTCTGGTCCGCCATGCTCGTCGCGCTCGCCGCGGCCGTCGTCGCCTATCAGACGCTCACGCGGCCGCAGCCCGCGGAGGGTGTGTACAAGGACCGGGCGAGCCTCATATCGGTCGGGCAGATCGTGCTCCCCATGATCGTGACCACGTACCTCATGTCCGAGAAGCTCCTCGGCTTCTACCTCGCGAGCGGTCTCTACATGGGGTACTTCGCGCTCGTCACCACGCGGTACCGCTGGTACTGGGCGCTCGTGTCGGCGATCGTCACACCGATCGCGCTCTATCTCATATTCGAGGTCGGCTTCCGTGCGCTCTTCCCAAAGAGCTTCCTGTATCCCGGCCTGCCGTTCTGATCCATGGAGGTCCTGGGTAATCTCGCGGGCGGCTTCGCGACGGCGCTCCAGCCGGTCAACATCGCGTTCCTCTTCGCGGGCTGCTTCCTCGGGCTGATCATCGGCGTGCTGCCGGGACTCGGTGGCACGAGCGGCGTCGCGATCCTCCTGCCGATCAGCGTGTACATCACCGCGGCATCCGGACCCACCACGGCGATCATCTTCCTCGCCGGCATCTACTGGGGTGCGCTCTTCGGCGGCGTCGTCACGTCGATCCTGTTCAACATCCCGGGCGAGCCGTGGGCGGTGGCCCTCCTGTTCGACGGCTATCCCCTCGCGAAGCGCAAGGGAAAGCCGGGGCTCGCCCTCACCAGCTCGTTCCTGGCGTCGTTCATCGGAGCGCTCATCGCGACGCTCATGCTCACCTTCTTCGCCGCGGCGCTGGCTGAGGTCGCGATCCGTCTAGGTCCGGCCGAGCTGTTCGCGGTGTTCATCCTCTCGTTCACGACCCTCGTCGGGCTCGGCTCGGAGGCGCCGATGAAGAGCGTGATGATGATCGGCTTCGGCCTGCTGCTGGCGGCCGTCGGATTCGACATCATCACCGGCGAGCCGCGCCTCAGCTTCGGGCGCATCGAGCTGCTCTCCGGCATACCGTTCGTCCCGGTGACGATCGGCCTGTTCGGGATCGGCGAGATCCTGGCATCAGCCGAGGAGGCCGGGATCGGCTACGTCGAGAAGATCAGGTCCAAGCTCGGCATCAAGGACTTGCTCGAGGGCCTCGACGCGCTGCGCAAGCGCATCGTCATGGTGGTCATCAACTCCGTTCTCGGCTTCTGGTTCGGCGTGCTCCCCGGACACGGCGCGACCGCCGGGTCATTCCTCGGCTACGGCATCGCGCGCCAGTACTCCAAGAACAAGGCCGAGTTCGGGCGCGGCGAGGTGTCCGGGATCATGGGCCCGCAGTCCGCCGCGGACGCATCGGCCGTCGGCTCCCTCGTCCCGATGCTCTCGCTCGGGGTCCCCGGCTCGCCCACCTCAGCCGTCCTCATGGCCGGTCTGTTCATCTGGGGACTGCAGCCCGGCCCGCTCCTCTTCGTGGAGCATGCCGACTTCGTCTGGGGCTTCATCGCGAGCATCTACCTCGGCCACTTCCTGACGTTCCTCATGTGCCTGCTCGCCGTGCCGCTCCTCGCGGCGATCATGCGGGTCCCGTACGGGTTCCTCACGCCGTTCATCCTCATCATCTCGGTGATCGGGGCGTACTCGATCAACACGCAGATGAAGGATGTGTTCATCTGCGTGATCTTCGGACTGATCGGATACTGGCTACGGAAGATGAAGTACCCGCTCGCGCCACTCGTCGTCGCCATCGTTCTCGGAGACCAGACCGAGCGCGAGCTCCGGAAGGCGCTCATTGGGAGCGGCGGCGATCCGACGGTCCTGGTCGGCAGTCCAGTGGCAGCGACGCTGATGGCGCTCGCGGTCGCGCTGCTGCTCGTGCCCGTGGCTCGTCAGGCGCTCGCCCGCCGGCGAGCTGCCGCGACGGCCGACTCAACGACCGCGAATTAGTCGCCGTGCAGATCCTGACCGACC
>DATEDV010000450.1:0-16192 GCA_035281485.1 Candidatus Limnocylindria bacterium
CACGAGCGTCCCCTCGCCGTCCGGCGCCCGTCCCTCACGACCGAACGCGAGTCGGCCGCCGAAGCGCCGGCGCATCGCGCGCTCGAGCACGCCCACCGGGTCGGCCGTCTCTTCGACGAACGACTGCCGGGCAGAGCCGAACGTGACGACGCGAACGCGCCCATCCAGCCGCGGCGGCGGAGGTCCGTGCGCCGTCACCGCGTGCTCCGCGATCTCGGTCGCGAGCGCGCGGGCCGGCCCATCGTCGATGTCGCCCTGGGGTACGTCGATGCCGAAGCGGCGGCGGAACACGTCCGTGCGCCGCAGCGCCTCTTGGATCCGCGCGGGCTCGACGCCCGATTCGATCCAACCGGCGGCGGCGAGCTGACGATCGAGACCGGTCGTCACCATCGCGGCATCGACGCCGGCCGAGATCGCTCGCGTGACGATCTGATCGGGCGCCTCGACGTCCGTGATGCCCTTCATGTCGAGCGAGTCGGTGACCGCAAGGCCGGTGAAGCCGAGGTCGCCGCGCAGGAGGTCGGTGAGGATCGGGCGCGACACCGTCGCGCCGTCTTTTGGATCGAGAGCGGGGTAGCGCACGTGCGCGGTCATGGCGCCGCTGGCACCGGCCGCGAACGCCGCGCGAAAGGGTACGAGCTCCCGGCTCTCGATCGTGGCGCGATCGACGTCGGCCTCCGGCCGGACCAGATGCGAGTCCTGCGACGTGTGGCCGTGCCCGGGAAAGTGCTTCGGCGTCGTCGCGACACCGACCGCCTCGCTGCCGCGCACCCACGCGGCCGCGAACTCGGCGACGCGGTGCGCGTCGTCGCCGAACGAGCGTGTGCCGATCACCGGATTGCGCGGGTCGGAGTTCACGTCGCAGACAGGCGCGTGATTCACCGCGATGCCGTCCGCACGGAGGCCCTCACCGACGGCGCGCGCGGCGCGCTCCGCGTACGCGGGATCGCCGGTCGCGCCGATCGCCATCGCGCTCGGGAACGCCGCGCGGTAGCCGATGCGTATGACCGTGCCGCCCTCCTGGTCGACGGCGACGGGCACCGGCGGGAGCCCGCCGCGCCGCGCTGCGTCCTGGATCTCCCGAAGCGCGTCGCGCAGCTGCGCCTTGGAGGTGATGTTCCCCCGGAACGCGAACAGGAGGACGCCGCCCAGCACGCCGTCGCGGATCGCGTCGAGGAACGGACCCGGCGCCTGCGGCCCGTCGAAGCCGCCCCACACCAGCGCTCCGGTGCCGAGCTTCACGCGCGGCGGCGTCGGTAGCGCGCGATCGTGAGCTGGCCGAGCGGTCGCCCGCGAAGCGAGCGCGTGTCCTTCTCGAGGATGATCCGCCGGATCTGGTCGGGCAGCGGAACGATCGGCGCGATGCGGCGACGGCTGCGCGGGCCCGCGATCCGGCCTCCGAGCGCGTCGAGGATGTCCTTCACGCGCTCGTCGATCTCATGGATATCGAGCGCACGCTGTCCGAGGAAGAGAGCAATGCGCAGCTCGAGACGATCGCTCTCGCGATAACCGACGCCGCGGCTCGTCTGGGCGTCGAGGACGGCGGAGTGCACGCGCCTTCGCCATTCGTTGCTGGGTGCCGCGTAGCCGGGCAGGACGGCGCTGATCGTGAAGCGTCTCTTCGCCACTGGGATGCACAGACTAGCGAGGCCAGTACGATGCCGCGATGCACACACCCACGGTGCCGCTGATCCCCGTCCCCGCCAAGATCAATCTCAAGGGCGGCAGCATCACGCTCGGACCGAGCACGCAGATCGAGGCCGCCGACGCGCTGCGGCCGGTGGCCGAACGGCTCCGCGACATGTTGCGACCCGCGACCGGCCTGCCTCTGCCCATCGTGGCCACGGCGCGCGGCTCGCGTATCGCGCTTGCCCTCGTCGATCGGATCGGACCCGTGGGCGACGAGGCGTACCGGCTCGCGACGGGTGCCGACGGCGTGACCATCAACGCGCGAACGCCGACGGGCCTCTCGCACGCCATCCAGACGCTGCGTCAGCTGCTGCCGGTCGAGGTCTTCCGGCGCGCCGCGGTGACCGGCGTCCCGTGGACCGTCCCGGGCATCGAGATCGAGGACGCGCCGCGCTTCGGGTGGCGCGGCAGCCATCTGGATGTGGGACGTCACTTCATGCCGAAGGCGACGATCCTCAGGCATCTCGATCTGCTCGCGCTTCACAAGCTCAATGTCTTCCACTGGCACCTGACGGAGGATCAGGGCTGGCGCATCGAGATCAAGCGCTACCCGAAGCTCACCGAGGTCGGCGCCTGGCGGAAGGACAGCATGGTCGCGCCGCGCACCTCTGACCCGGCGCAGCGCAAGTTCGCGGGCGCGCCACACGGCGGCTTCTACACGCAGGACGACGTCCGCGAGATCGTGCGCTACGCGGCGGATCGATACATCACCGTCGTGCCCGAGATCGAGATGCCCGGTCATGCGCTCGCCGCGATCGCCGCGTATCCCGAGCTTGGGAACACCGGCACCAGGCACGAGGTGCAGACGTACTGGGGGATCTCGGAGAACGTGTTCGGTGTCGGCGAGAACGTCTTCACCTTCATACAGAACGTGCTCGAAGAAGTGCTCGCGCTCTTTCCCTCGCAGTTCATCCACATCGGTGGCGATGAGGTGCCCAAGCGCGAGTGGAAGGAAAGCAAGGAGGCGCAAGCGAGGATCAAGGAGCTGGGCCTGGAGGACGAGGAAGGGCTCCAGAGCTGGTTCGTGACGCGCATCGACAAGTGGCTCGCCGAGCGCGGCCGCCGGCTCATCGGCTGGGACGAGATCCTCGAGGGTGGGCTCGCGCCCGGTGCGACCGTGATGAGCTGGCGCGGGGAGAAAGGCGGGATCGCCGCCGCAAAGGCGGGGCACGACGTGGTCATGGCGCCGGAGAAGCCGACGTACTTCGATCACGACCAGTCGACTGAGGGCGTGCTGCGCATTCGCGGGCTGAACACGATCGAGGACGTGTACCGGTACGAGCCGATCCCGAAGGAGCTGAGCGAGGACGAGGCGAAGAAAGTGCTCGGCGCGCAGGCGCAGCTCTGGACGGAATACATGCCGACCTGGGCTCACGTCGAGCAGGCTGCGTGGCCACGACTCTGCGCGCTTGCGGAGGTGCTCTGGTCGCCGCGTGAGACGCGCGACGACGAGGACTTCAAGCGACGGCTCGAGGCCCATGTGGAGAGGCTGCGCAACATCGATGTGAATTACTTCGGACGCTGGCCAGCATCATCGACCGGCACGGAGCAGCGTGCCGCGAGCGGAGCCCGCGAGCGGAGCTAACGGCTGACGTTCACCGTGATCGTGTGATACCCGGTCGCACCGTTGGGGAATGGCTGTCGATGGACGGGCGTCTCGGTGTCGCCGCGGCCATCCGTCGCACGCGCCTGGAAGGTGTGCGACCCGGTGCCGGGCGGTGTCCAGCGCAGCGACCAGCGCCGCCAGGTCAGCGGTCCCGCCGCGGCCTCGAGCGTCGCGGCCTGCCACAACTTCGCGCCGTCGAATGACAGCTCGACCTTGCTGATGCCGCGCGACCCCGCGAATGCGATGCCCGCGATCGCGATCTCGCCGCCGTCCCAGCGCAGGGTCCGAGCGGGGACGTCGATGCGGGTGCCCGTGTTGACGATCGCCCCGTCGGACCAGCCCTGCTCCTGCCAGTAGCCGAGCTTGTCGAACGTCGCCACCTCGATCTGGCGCAGCCACTTCACGTTCTTCATGCCGTAGATGTTCGGCACGAGCACGCGCACCGGGTAACCGTGGTCCTGCGGCAGCGTGTTTCCGTTCATCAGGTACACGAGGAGCGTCTCGGGCTCCATCGCCTTCGCGAGGGGGAACGAGTCCACGTAGCCGTCGACCGAGGTCAGCACCACGTCGAACGCGTTCGCCGTGGGCCGCGCGCGTAGCAGCAGATCGCGCATCCGCACGCCGGTCCAGACCGCGGTCGAGATGAGCTCGCCGCCGGTCGTGTTGCTGATGCACTCGAGGGTGTGCACCTGCTCGACCGCGTCGAGGTCCAGCAGCTGGTCGTAGGTGAGACCGAACGGCGCCTCGACGGCGCCGATCACGTCGAGACGCCACGTTGCGATGTCGACCCGCGGCTTCACCAGCGTCGTGTCCACGGTGTAGTGGTCCTCGTTCGAGGTCACGCGCGGCGTGATCCCCGGAACTGCGTCGATGGCCGGATCCGCAGGCGTCAGCGTCGCCGGCTGAACGAGCCGCCGGGCCTGAGCGGGGATGTTGCCGAGGCTCGTGCCGGCGATCGACAGCGATCGGAAGAACGTCAGCCCGCCGAGCGCCGCCACGGCACCGAGCGCCGCGCCACCGACGAGCACACGCCGGCGCGACGGCACCGGCTCCGCATCGCGCGCCAGCGCCGCGGGTGCGAGGTACGCGAGCGCGAGCGCGTTGGCCGCCAGGCCGACCGCGGCGTCGACGAGGCTGGTCGCGAGATCGATCTTCTCCGCCGCGAACAGCTGTCCGAGCACGACGGCCGCGAGCCATGGCGCGGCGACCGCCGCGAGCACCGGAGCGTCGCCGTGCCGCGACGAGGTCGCAAGCCATCCGGCGTAGGCGCCTGCGACGAGGAACAGCGCGAGCACGCCAATGACGAGGAGGGCCTTCGCCCAGAAGTGCAGCAGCTCGATGAGGGGGATGGAGATCCATCCCGGCAGCACGTCGATGATCGCCTGACCCAGCGCGAGCGGCGTGAACGGCAGGCCGACGAGCGAGACGAGGAACGCGACGTCGAGCGCGAGGAACATCGCGAGGACGCCGATCAGGAGGCCGGTGCGTTCGCGCGGCGTGAGACGTCCCACATATGGCACGATACGACGCGTTGCCAGAGCTTCTCCCTCCGATGACCGCGGAGGATCTCTACGCGTTCCGCTTCCTCGCCGACGCGCAGATCTCGCCTGACGGAGAGCGCGTCGCCTATGTGGTGCGTGAGATCGACCGCGAGAAGAACACGTATCGATCCGCGATCTGGCAGGTGCGGTCCGCTGGCGGCACGCCGACGCGGCTCACCGCTGGGCAGGGACAGGACGCGCTCCCGCGGTGGTCGCCCGATGGGCGCTGGCTCGCGTTCGTCTCGGACCGCGGCGCTCCGACGAACGAGAAGGGAAAGGAACGCAAGCCGAAGAACGTTTTCGTCCTTCCGCTCGACGGCGGCGAGGCGCGGCAGCTGACCACGGGACCCGAGGACTGCGCGGATCTGGCGTGGTCGGCGGACGGCGCTCGCCTCGCGTTCACGCGCCGCGAGGCGAGGACCGGCGAGGAGGACGGCATCCGCGTATGGGACCGCCTCCGGTACAAGACGGACGAGGGTTTCCTCCTCGATGGACGGCGCAAGCACATCTGGGTCGTCGACGTGGACGGGACTGAACCGCGACGGATCACCGACGGCGACTGGGACGACGCGCAGCCGTCATGGTCGCCGGACGGGCGGCACATCGCCTTCGTCTCGAACCGCACGGAGGCGCGCGAGACGAACACCGTCGCGGACATCCACGTCGCGGGCGTCGACGGCGGCGGGTGGCGGGTGACCGACGGCGCCGGCTCGTACGGCAACCCGCGCTTCTCGCCCGACGGCGCGCGGATCGCGTGCTACGGCGTCGCGAAGGCCGTCGGCTCCTCCGCGAAGAACGTGAAGCTCTTCGTGTTCGACGCGCGCGGCGAGGGCGCCGGCCGCGATCTCACCGAGGGCTGGGACCGGACCGTCGGCTCGACCGTGATGTCGGACATGCGCGCGCAGGCCCAGACGCTCGCGCCGGTCTGGAGCAAGGACCGGGATCGGATCATCTTCGTGGGATCCGATCAGGGAACGGCGAACGTGTACAGCGTCTCGACCGAGGGCGGCGACCTTCGCGCCGAGACCGTCGGTCCGCACCAGGTCGTGAGCCTCTCGCTCGCCGCCGACGCGAAGCGCTTCGCATGCGTCTACGGGAGCGCGATCTGTCCGGGCGACGTCGCTGCGGGTGAGCTCGGCCGATCTCTGCACTGTCTCACCGACCTGAACGGCGAGCTCATGCGCGCTCGTCACATCAGCATCCCCGAGCGCATCGAATACACCGGCGCCGACGGCTGGACGATCGAGGGCTGGATCATGAAGCCGCGCGGGTTCGATCCGGCGAAGAAGTGGCCGCTGGTGCTCGAGGTGCACGGCGGACCGCACGGCGCCTACGGCAATGGCTTCTTCCATGAGTTCCAGGTGCTCGCCGGCCGCGGCTACGCCGTGCTGCTCACGAACCCTCGCGGCAGCCATGCGTACGGTGAGAAGTTCTCCAGCGCCTGCGTCGGTGACTGGGGCGGCAAGGATTACGAGGACCTCATGGCCGGTGTCGATCACGCGCTTGGTCTCGGGTGGGTCGACGAGCGGCGGCTTTACGTCACGGGCGGCAGCTACGGCGGATTCATGACGAACTGGATCGTTGGCCACACCGATCGCTTCCGCGCCGCGGCGACGCAGCGGAGCATCAGCAACAACGTTTCCGCGTTCGGCGTCTCCGACATCGGCTGGCACTTCTGGGAGTACGAGATGGGCGACGCCTCACCGTGGCGCGATCCGCAGAAGCTGATCGAGCGTTCGCCGCTCACGTACGCGCCCAACGTGAAGACGCCGCTCCTGATCCTGCATGCCGAGCGCGACCTGCGCTGTCCAATCGAGCAGGCCGAGCAGCTCTTCACGGCGCTCCGCCTTCACGGCGTGGAGACGCAGTTCGTGCGCTTTCCCGAGGACAACCACGATCTGACGCGTGGCGGAAAGCCGCGCAACCGTGTGGAGCACGCGCGGCGCATCGCCGACTGGTTCGACGCGCACCCCTGAGCGCGTAACGCTACGGAGAGACGATCCCCAGCGGCAGCAAGATGGATTCGGCCACGAAGGACAGATCGGGGCGTGCCTTGAGCTCGTCTCCCGTCCGCTCGAACAGGTGCATCCCCGAGTCTGTCTGGACGAGGGCGAATCGGCCGGTCATGTCGACCTCGAGCACACGGATCGGACCCGGCGGGGACGTGAGCGGACGGGTGCGCCCCGACTGGTAGTCCAGAGCGGTGAGGCCGACGCCCGAGCCCGTTCCTCGCGTCGCGGAGAAGACGATCTCGGCACGCCCGGGCCAGAGGATCGGATCGCTGATGCCCCGCCGGTCGACCTTCGCGATGTCCGTCCCGGCGTCGCGGACGTTCCAGATCCAGAGCGGTCCGGCATCGCTCTCGAATCGGCGCAGCAGCTCCACGACGATCCCGTCGGCGCTGCTCCTCAGATCGGAGTACTCGCTCATGAACGAGGAGCGGACGCGGGCGGGCGCCGTGCGCACCGCTCCGGTGATGACGTCCAGCACCACGTACGAAGGACCACGGATCCCAGCCACGATCTGGTGATCGGCGTAGAACGGACCGATGGCAACGTCTCCCGCAGCTGCGTGCAGGACGCGCGTCGCACCGGTGTCCGTGTCCACCAGGAGCAACCGGTTCTGCGGCGTACCGCTGATTCCCGGAGCAGTGCGGACCGATACGACGAGCGATCTTCTGTCGGCGGTCCAGAGCAGCTCGCCGTTGGAGCGTTCGTCCTTCAGCGTCAGCATCACGCGTTCCTGTCCAGACAGAACGTTCATAACGACGACCTCGTGGACGCCGCTGAGCTCGACCGGTGATCGCGTGACCCCGGCGCGGCGCCAGTACGCGACGCGATCGATGCCGTCGAAGACCACGGTCCCGACGGCGAGGCCCGCAACAGCGCGACTCTGTCGAGCGCCGCCCGGTGCGACGATCTCGAAGGAGTCGTACGCGTTCGTCGTGACCGGACCACCGCCGGGCACGACGTCGAGCGCGACGGGATGCGCGAACACCACACGCGGTCCGGTGGTGTTGGCCGCGGCCGCCGTCGTAGGGGCTGCGGAAGCCGACGGCGGCGCCGTCGCAGCAGGCTGCCCCCGGAGGGTCGTCGTCGCGACGGCCGCGACGACGGCGGCGAGCGCCGCGAGCGCGACGGCGAGCGCGCCGCGCCGAGTCGACATGGCACCTCTTATACGCCGTCGCGTCTGCTGAGCGATGCGTTGCGCTGCTAGCTGGCCGGTCTTCCTAGCGCCGTCCCGCCAGGCTTGCGGCAAGTGCCACGAACGCGCCGAGGCCCATGACGACGATCGTGGAAAGGATCACGCGACCCGCGGCCGTCACCGGCTCGGGCGACGCGTGGCCGGCCGTCACCAGCGTCGCGACCGCCCAGGCGTACCCCGTCATGACGCTCGGGAACGTCGTGGGCTCGACCCAGTGGACGAGCAGGCCTCCGGCGAGCAGCACGATGAACAGCAGGCCAACGATGGCGAGTGAAGCGGCGCGGCTGAGCGGACGGCCGACGCGGTCGTAGGCGACACCGATCACGGCGAACACACGCAGCAGACGGGCCGCGCGCAGGACACGGACTGACTGCGCCTCGGGTGGCACGAGAACCGGCGGAGAGACGACGATGAGGGCGAGATCGAACCAGCGCGAGCTCACGAACGCGCGGCGATCCGGCGCACGCCACAGGTCGATCGCGTAATCGAGCGCGAACAGCGACCAGATCGCGGCATTCGCGAGGAGCGCCGCGGCGACCACACCGGGATCGGTGCTGGTCTCCTCGAGCAGCAGGACGGGAACGAGGAGCAGCGCCAGGAAGAAGGTCACCCAGTCGCCGAGCATCGCGTCGCGCAGCCTAGGATCCGCGCCGTGCGCGCGCGCCGCGCCGGAGCGCGGGTGGGCGGGTCCTAGCCGGACCCGAGCTCCAGGTCGCGAGGCGGATCGGGTGGCAGCGTCCAGCGGATGTACGGCTTCGCCCACTTGACGTGCAGCTCGTTCGCTCTATCCGTCGCGGCGCGGAAGGCGAGGTCGAACGCGCGGCGATCTTCGGCGTCGCAGGCCGCGAGCGCCGGCGCGATGTGCTGCTCCTCGAAGGCCGCGAGGTCACCGGAGTACTTCGGGCGGATGACCGCCAGCTTGCGCTGGAGCCCGCGCACGCGGCGCACGAAATAGGCCGCCAGCTGCCAGTTCCCGCCGCGCGCCGCGTACGCGCATTTCCACCAGCAATCGCCGACCGATGCCATGATCTCGCCCGTGCCCGGAAGCAGCTCGGCGATCTCCTGAAGGCTCAGCTCCGCGCGTGTCGTGGCCGGCCTTCTTGCCTCCTCGGTCATCACGGCGATAGTACGTAGGTGCGAACGCGTCGGCGCCGCGGAAGCATCCTGCGCGCGATCCGCAACTTCACCGACAGCGAGATCCCGCTGCCGCGGCGCGTCGCGGTGGCGTCACGCAACCTGTTGCTCCGCGTCACGCGGCGACGGGGATGCTGCGGCCACGACGGCGAGCCCGGCTGCTGACTGCCATCGACCACGACGGAGGGTCCTCCGCACCGCTAGCATGAGCGCCTCGTGAAGGAGTTCCTCGAGGGCCGCCGTCTGGGCTTCGCGCCCCGCTCGCACCTCGCGTTCATGGCGATCGGTCTCGGTCTCGCCGCCACGCTCATCGACCTCATGGCCTGGTTCGGCTGGGGGGCGCGGGACTCGAACGCATTCGTCATCGCCGCGCAGTGGCTCGTCGTGTCGGTGTTCGTCGTCCTCGGTATCGCGGCGATCACCGCGGTCATCGAGTACGGTGACATCGATCTGGAGGAACGCGGGCTCGCGCGCGTCGATCAGGGCGCGGCGATCCTCGCGCTGGTGCTGTACGGGATCTCGGCGATCCTGCGCAGCCTCGAGCTCGAACAGGCAGCCCCGTCACCCGCGCCGTTCCTGCTCGCGATCGCGGGCCTGGTGCTCGTGATCGCGGACGCCGGCCTCGCTGCGAACCTCTACAGCGCTCGCGAGTGGGAAGTGCTCGAGGACGAACCCGTCCGCGAGCGTCACCCCCGCCGGCGAGTCGCCGGGCGCTAGCCGCGTCCGCGAGGCTTCGACCGAAGCTCGAACGCGGCGAGCGCCTTCTGCGGGTCCAGCCGCAGCTGACGCCTGAAGGCGAGCTCCCTTACGAGGTCCTCGGCCCGCACGGCATCGTCGAGACAGACCGCCAGCAGCTCCCACGTTGTGGCCATCGCTCCTACCTCCGTGCTGTTCATGCACGGACTCTCGCGCCGCGGCGCGCACCGCGGCGTTCTTGGGAGAACTGCCGCAGTGTCAACCGCGCCACGCTCGCTCCTAAACTCGAGCCGTGATCCACGTCGACGGGCTGACGAAGCGCTACAAGAAGGCCGACCGCAACGCGTTGGACGGCATCTCCTTCGACGTACGGGCGGGAGAGTTCTTCGCGTTGCTCGGGCCGAACGGGGCGGGAAAGACCACGACGATCTCGATCCTGACGACGACCCTCGCTCCGACCGGTGGGACGGCGACGATCGACGGACGCGACATCGTGCGCGAGGCGAGCGCCGTTCGGAGGATCGTCGGCATCATCTTCCAGCGCCCGAGCCTCGACATGAACCTCACGGCCGAGGAGAACGTCCGCTTCCACGCGATCCTCTACGGTCTGTACCCCTACGCGCCGACGTACGCGCTGATGGCCTCCGCCTACCGCGAGCAGATGCGCGAGCTCTCAGCGCTCCTCGGTATCTCCGAGGACATCCACAAGCCCGTCAAGACGTTCTCCGGGGGCATGCGCCGGAAGCTCGAGATCGTGCGCGGTCTCATGCATCGCCCAAAGGTGCTCTTTCTCGACGAGCCGACCGCGGGCCTGGACGTCCCGACCCGACGCACGCTGTGGCAGTACCTTGCGACGATCCGCCGCGAAAGCGGCACGACCATCTTCCTCACGACGCACTATCTCGAGGAGGCCGAGGAGGCCGACACGATCTGCATCATCGATAAGGGGAAGATCGTGTCGTTCGGGACGCCGCAGGCGATCAAGAAGGACCTGGTGCAGGAATACATCGTCATCGACAGCGACGATCGCGCGCGCCTGCGCGAGGAGCTCACGCGCCTCGAGATCCGATCTGACGGCGACGGTCCCTTCCGTATCTTCGTCGACTCCCGTCGAGCGCACACCGCGCTGAAGGCGATCGACACGCCGCTGACCCTCGTGCGGACGCACGCGCCGAGCCTGGAGGACGCGTACCTGGAGATCGTGGGGAAGACGAGTGAGTGAGCTGTCGGCGGCCCTGACGCTCGCGCATCGCGACGTCATCAAGCTGCTCCGCGATCGTGCGCGTATCGTCGCGGACTTCGCCTTCCCGCTCATCTTCATCGGCGTCCTGGGCACCAGCCTGCAGGCCGGCTTCGGGGGAGCGACGAGCTTCAACCTCCTGCATTTCGTCTTCACCGGCGTGCTCGCGCAGACGATCTGGCAGTCCACGGCGATGGGCGTCATCTTCCTGCTCATCGACCGCGAACAGGACTTCAGCCAGGAGATCTTCGTGTCACCGATCTCCCGCTACACGATCGTGTTCGGCAAGATCCTTGGCGAATCGCTGGTCGCGTTCCCGCAGTTCCTCGCGATCCTCGTGTTCGGCGTGATCATCGGTGTGCCGTTCACGCTCCCGACGCTGTTGGCCCTCGTGCCGGCCGCGCTCATCGTCGCGCTCTACGGCGGCGCGTTCGGTCTGCTGGTGCTGTCGCGCCTCGACAACCAGCGCCAGGCGAACCAGATCTTCCCGTTCGTGATGCTTCCGCAGTTCTTCCTCGCCGGCATCTTCAATCCGATCGAGAACCTGCCGTGGTTCCTCGACATCCTCACGAAGATCGCGCCGATGCGCTATGCCGTCGACTTCATGCGCAACGTGTACTACGCCGGCGGTCCCGACGTGCCGATCTTCGACCTGCCGACGAACCTCGCGATCATCGTGGGAAGCTTCATCCTGTTCATGGTCATCGGCACGGCCGGCTTCGTGCGCGGCGAGCGGAACCGCTAGCGCGGCTTCGTACACTCTTCCTATGCCGATCAAAAGGATCAAGAAAGCCGCGAAGATCGTCGACGCCGCGATGAAAGACGCCGCGCGCGCGAGATCGCACGCAACGGACCCGCAGTTCCGGGAGAACGTTCAGAAGGACCGCCGCGGCGAGCTGTCGAAGTTCAAGACCGTGCAGCACGCCATCGCCGACCGCGAGAAGATCGAGCGGACGCGCGGCGGGACGAAGAACAAGAAATAGCTAGACGGCGGCCCCAGTCAGGAAGAACAGCACCCGCGCGCTGATCTCGCCCGCGAGCGCCGCTCCCAGACCGACGTACAGCAGCCCGGTCGACGACTGCGTGTTCATGCGCGCGGTCCACCACGCCGCGAGGGCCACGGCGAGCGTCATGAGCAGGCCGACGCCGATGCGGATCCCGATCGCCACGACCAGGCCGGTCTGCGTCGTTCCGACGAGATCCCCGCGCATGACCGTCGCAAGGACGACGACGAGCTGCAGCACGACCGCGAACACGACGATGAGCGAGGCATTCCGCAGCGGCCCGGTCGATAGCTTCGGCGTCACGAGATACCAGTGGCCGAGCAGCATCGCGCCGTTCAATCCGCCGAGCGCGAGAGCGCCGAGCACCGGCGCCGACAGCGCGAGCGAGAGCCCGAAGGCGTCGCCCGTCGGCGTCGCCGTCCGCGCGACCGCGGCGACGGCGAGCGCGACCGCGCCGGCGACCATTCCGAGGAGCCCCGCAAGGCCGCGCAGGAAGCCCGCGGGGACGAACGTGAGCGCGAAGAGCGCGGCCATCAGGAGCGCCACGAGCGCGAGCGCCTGCCCGAACGAGGACAGGGGCGCCGCGTCGAGGCCGACGCGCGCCGCCGCATCGCCCGTCGGGAGCGTGGGCGCCAGACCGAGGGCGGCCGCGGCGGCGACGGCGTCCACGCCGGCGACCAGCTTGAGAAAGCCCGCGGGCGCCTGCCCGCGACGTTCGAGCAGCCACGCGACGAACGTGCCGCCGACGGCGAGCTCGACCAGCACGACCGCAAGTACCAGCGGCAACGTGAGGATGGCGTCCATCAGCGCAGCAGATCGGCCGGTTCGGGCACAGCCGCGTCACGGTCGATCGCAAGGTGAAAGAACTCCTTGCCGCCGCGCCGCTCGAGCATCTGATAGAAGCGATCTCGGTCCTTGAACTGCGTCCTGTGACACTCGAAGGCCTGTGCCTTGCGCTCCTCGAACGACTTGATGTCGACCGTGTGGGTCGGCGTCATCGCGACGAACGGCACGTCCGGCAGCCGCGGCGACGCGTTGAAGAAGAGTCGGCGTGCGGCGTGCGGAGCGCCACGCTCGGGGTACTGCTCCGCCAGCGCCGCGCGATGGAATCCGCGGACCGCGAAGAACGACGCGGCGCGGTGGTCGTCGTGCTCGCTACCAGCGCCCTCCGGGCCGAACGTGCAGATCACCTCGGGCCTGATCTCGCGGATGTACTGGACGACATCGGCGGTCACGCGCTCGGCGGGAGAGGAGGCGAGGCCACCGTCCGGCCATTCGAGGAGGCGAGCCTTGCTGAAACCGATGACCTTCACCGCCTCGCGCCACTCTTTGCTGCGCTCCGCCGCGAGCTCCGCCGGCGCCCACGAGCCACGCTCCTTGCCGAACCACATCCCGACATCACCTCTGGTGAGCGTGAGAAGGGCCGTCGTGTGTCCGTCCGCGGCGAGCTTCATCGCCGTACCGGCGATACCGAACGATTCGTCGTCGGGGTGCGCGTACACGAAGAGGACGGTGCCGATGCGGTCACGTTAGCGTGAAGCGAGATGGCTCGCTCCGAGCACGATCGTCGGATCGCGGAGATGTTCGACCGCGTCGCGCCGCGGTACAGACTCCTCAACGACGTACTTTCCTTCAGAGCGGACCGCACCTGGCGGCTGAGGGCTGCGCGGCTGGTGGACCTCGGTGCCGGTGAGCGGGCACTGGATGTCGGCACGGGCACCGGCGACCTCGCGTTCGACGTTCTCGTCCGCTCACACCCCACCGCGACGGTGCTCGGGATCGACATCTCGCCGCGCATGCTCGGCGCGGCGTCCGACGCGGCGCGCGCTCGCGGATACCGGGACAGATTCACGCCGGTGCTCGCGAACGCCGAGCACCTGCCGTTCCCGCCCGGGTCATTCGATCGCGTCATCGCGGGCTTCACCGTTCGGAACTTCGGTGATCGCGCGGCGGGCCTGCGCGAGATGCGGCGTGTGCTCAGGGCCGGCGGGCGTGCGGTGATCCTCGAGCTGTCGACGCCCCCCGCGCCGTTCGTGCGCGCGCTGTACCGGCTCTACTTCGGGCGACTCGCGCCGTGGATCGCCGCACTGCTCGGCGGCGACCTCGCTGCGTACCGCTACCTGCCGCGGTCCGTGGCCGCATTTCCCGGCGCCGCGACGTTCGCCGAAGACCTCCGGAGCGCCGGCTTCAGCCGCATACGCTATGAGCGGCTGAACCTCGGCATCGCGGCGATCCACGTCGGGGAGGCGTGATGGATCTCGGGACTAGGCTACGCGGGGACCGGCGGACACAGCTCGCGGTCGGGTAGGGGAGGAAGCGCGATGGCGAAGCGGATCAGGGTCAGTCCAAAAGACGCGGCGCCGATGGCCGGACGGCCGTGGACGAAGCACTACGACCCCGGCGTCCCGGCGACCCTCAACTACCCCGACGCCACCTTCCATGAGCTGCTCGACGATGCCGCCGAGAGCTATCCCGACGCCGTCGCAACGATCTTCTTCAACAAGAAGCGCAGCTATCGCTCCATCTCCGACGATGCGTGGCGCTTCGCGAACGGTCTTCGGAAGCTCGGCGTCAAGAAGGGCGACAAGGTCGCGATCCTGCTGCCGAACTGCCCGCAGTTCCTGGTGTCGTTCTTCGGCGCGCTCCGCGCGGGGGCGACGGTCGTCCCGTGCAACCCCCTGTACACCGCACCGGAGCTGCATCACCAGCTCGCTGACTCCGGGGCGACGGTGCTCGTTTCCCTGTCGCGCCTCTATCCCGTCGCGAAGGCGGCGCGGGCCGGCACGAGCGTGAAGAACGTCATCGTGACGAACATCAAGGAGGAGATGCCCGTCGTCCTGCGCACGCTCTTCACGGTGGCGAAAGAGAAGAAGGATGGTCACCGGCAGCCGTTCAAGGGCGACGAGGGCGCGCTCGCGTTCCGCGACGTGCTCGGCGCGCCGGCCACGCCCTTCGATGGCGGGACGCGCAGGGACGACGTCGCGCTGCTGCAGTACACGGGCGGCACGACCGGCGTGAGCAAGGGCGCGATGCTCTCGCATCGCGCGCTCGTCGCGAACATCCTCCAGTGCCGCGCGTGGTTCACCAACCTCAAGGACGCGACCGGGACGGGTATGGCGGTCATGCCGTTCTTCCATGTGTACGGACTCACCGTCGTCATGGGCCTGTCGATCCAGAGCGCGTCGGCGATGGTCCTCGAGCCGCAGTTCGATCTCGCGCACATCCTCAAGGACGTGCAGCGCCACAAGCCGAACACGTTCAGCGGCGCGCCGCGTATCTACAACGCGATCATCAACTCGCCGCTCGCGACGAAGTACGACCTGCGCTCGATCGAGGCGTGCGTCTCCGGCTCGGCGCCGCTCCTCGTCGAAACGCATCGGAGGTTCGTCGAGCTCACCGGCGCCAATCTCGTCGAGGGATACGGACTGACCGAGGCCGCGCCGGTGACGCACACGAATCCGCTGTTCGGGAAGGGAAAACAGAAGGTCGGCAGCGTCGGCGTCCCGTTCCCCGACGTCGAGTCGCGGGTGGTGGATCTCGAGACGGGCACGCGCGAGGTCGCCCAGGGCGAATCAGGCGAGCTCGTGCTCCGTGGCCCGCAGCTGATGGACGGCTACTACAACAGACCCGAGGAGACGGCGCAGACGATCCGGAACGGTTGGCTGCACACCGGCGATATCGCCACCGTGGACGACGAGGGATACGTCTCGATCGTCGATCGCAAGAAGGAGATGATCATCGTCTCCGGCTTCAACGTGTACCCGCGCGAGGTCGAGGAGGCGCTGGCGACCCATCCGGCCGTGCTCGACGGCGCCGCCATCGGCGTGCCGCATCCGATCAAGGGCGAAGAGGTGAAGGCCTTCGTCGTCCTGAAGCCCGGTGCGACCGCGACGGCCGACGATCTCATCGCGCACGCCCGCACCCAGCTCGCCCCGTTCAAGGTCCCGCACGAGATCGAGTTCCGCGACTCGCTGCCGAAGACGCTCATCGGCAAGACGCTCCGGCGACAGCTCGCGGAGGAGGATCGGAAGAAGAGGGTCGCGACGGTCGCGTAGCGGGCCGCGCGTGTCTTTTATCG
>DATEDV010000451.1:0-3321 GCA_035281485.1 Candidatus Limnocylindria bacterium
GCAGGCGGCGTGGACCATCGCCTGTTCGTTGCGCGCCTGGTGGTAGCGGAGATCGTCGGGTCGCTCGTGCAGCGCCTGTCCGATCCCCCCGACATTGCCGTGGCCGAAGATGCCCCAGCATCCGGCGAAGAATCGCTGCTCGATCCCATCGCGCTCGACGTACTGGTTCGCGAGGAATCGCACGAGCGCCTGCGACATCGTGAGCCTCATCGCGAAGTGCGTACAGTACAACCTCCGACGATGAGGACATCGCGCATTCGCATCGGTACCGCGCCGATCAGCTGGGGCGCCTGCGAGATCCCGAAGTGGGGCGATCAGCTTCCGTACGCGCAGGTGCTCGACGAGATGGCGGCCTGCGGATATGAGGGCACCGAGCTCGGTCCGTGGTCGTACCTGCCGACCGATCCGACCGCGCTGAAGCGCGAGCTCGACGCGCGAAAGCTCTCGCTCGCGGGGGCGTTCTGCCCGGTGACGCTGCACGATCGCGATCGGCGTGCCGCTTCGCTGCGCAGCGCACGCGAGACGATCGATCTGCTCGTCGCGGCGGGCGCGCCGGTGCTCGTTCTCGCGGATGCGGGCGACGAGCGCCGCACCGCGATCGCCGGACGTGTGCCGCCGGACGGCTCGTCCGGATTCAGTCACGCGGAGTGGCGCCGCTTCAGCGACGGCGTGAACGAGATCGCGCGGCGCGCGAGCGAGCGGGGTCTCATCACGGCGTTCCATCCGCACGCGGCGTCATATGTGGAGCGACCGGAGGAGATCTCGCGCCTCATGCGCGACACCGATCCCACGCTGGTGGGGCTGTGTCTCGATACCGGCCACGTCGCGTACGGCGGCGGCGATCCAGCCGAGGTCGCGCGTACGCACGCGCGCCGCATCCGCCACGTCCATCTCAAGGATCTGCGCCGCGAGGTCCGCGTGGAAGCACTGGAGCGGAATCTCGACTTCCGCGAGGCCGTCGGCATGGATGTCTTCGCGCCGCTCGGCGAGGGCTCGCTCGATCTACGCGCCACGCTCAACGCACTGAGCGCCACGGGATACGCGGGCTGGCTCATCGTCGAACAGGACGTGCGCCTCGGCGTCAGCACGCGCGCGTCGCCCCTGCGCGATGCCCAGCGCAGCCGGGCATTCCTGGACGAGGTGCTCGCGGCGTGACGGTCGACGCGTACGTCCTGGGTCGCGTCGGGGCCGATCTCTATCCGCAGCAGATCAACACGCCGCTCGAGGACGTGCGGACCTTCGAGCGCTTCGTGGGCGGGTTCGCCGGCAACGTGTCGACCGGCCTCGCGCGCCTTGGCGTCCGGACCGGCATCGTGTCCGCGGTCGGCGACGACGGGCACGGCCGATTCGTCCGGCGGTTCCTCGAGTCCGAAGGTGTCGACTGTTCGGCGCTCGGCGTCCACCCGACTTTGCGCACGGCACTGGCGTTCTGCGAAGCCTGGCCGCCCGACGACTTCCCGATCACGTTCTATCGCACGCCGACGTGCCCCGACTGGGAGCTTCGCACCGCTCAGCTTCCCGAGGATCTCGGCGCGGCGCGCATGCTCTACGCGTCCGGGACGGGGCTCGCGCGCGAGCCGAGCCGCGCGACCACGCTCGCGGCGCTCGCGCGCTGCCGCGGCCGCGCGATCTTCGACCTCGATTGGCGCGAGGTCCTCTGGGAGGAGGTGCGCGACTACCCCGAGCTCGCATGGGAGGCGGCGTCGTTCGCGATGGTGGTCGTGGGCGGGGCCAGCGAATTCGTCGCCGCCGCGCTCGATCCCCAGGATCTGCTGAAGCGCGGGCCGAAGACGGTCGTCGTGAAGCGCGGCGCGCAGGGCGCCACGATCGTCGACGCACGTGGCTCGCGCGACATCGCCGGCCTGGCCGTTCCGGTGGTGAACGGACTTGGCGCCGGCGACGCGTTCGGTGCGGCTCTCGGTGCGGGATTGCTCGCGGGCCTTACGACCGACGAGGCGGTCCGCCGCGCGAACGCGGGTGGTGCGATCGTCGCCTCGCGTCTGGCATGCAGCACCGCGATGCCCCGCGCGGACGAGATCGATGCGCTGCTCGCCGGCGGCAGCGTCGTCGACGGCGCTGTCCTCGCGCGATGAATCGGCTCTTCGCGTCAGGCCCGTGACGCTGCGCATCGCATCGCCGCGCGGCGTCGTCTGCGGGCTCGCGCTCGACCATCGCGACAGCCTTCGCGTCGCCGCGCGCCGGCGCAGCTTTCCCGAGGACGCGGCCACGCTGCGCGCGCTGAAGGTCGACCTCGCGCGCGGGCTCGCGCCCTTCGCGAGCGTCGTCCTCCTCGATGTCGAGCTTGGCCTCGACGCCTTCACCGAGCTGGACGGGACGCCGCTCGTCGTGCCGCTCGAGGCGCAGGGCTACGAGTCGCTGGGCGAGGGTCGTATCACCACGCTGCTCGGCGACGTGGATCCCGGGCGTGCGGCCCAGCTCGGAGCGGTCGGCTGCAAGCTGCTGCTGCCGTACCGGCCGGACCTCGCGGACGCGGCGCGGCGGCAGGAAGAGATGGTGTCCGGGGTCGTCGCCGACTGCCGTGCGGCCGGCGTGCTCTCGATCATCGAGCCGATCGTGTACGGCGAGGTGGCCGAGCTCGGGGCAGCCGTGGCGGAGACCGCTCGCCGCCTCGCACGTCTTGGCCCCGACGTGCTCAAGCTCCAGTACCCGGGAAGCGCCGGGCTATGCGAGTCGCTCACGCGTGCGTGCGGCGTGGTGCCGTGGGTGCTTCTCGGCGGCGGGACCGACGACGAGACATTTCTCCGGCATCTGCGTGACGCAATGCGCGGCGGTGCCCGCGGTTACATCGTCGGTCGTACCGCGTGGGATGCGGCACTGGTGGAGGACGAGAGCGAACGACGGCGCGCGATCTCCGAGCGCGCCGCGTTCCTGGCGCGGGCGGTGCAGGTGGCCGAGAGCGCGTAGCCGGGAACAAATCCGCGGCAGGCACTGTTCCCGTCTACGCGCCAGGGGAGGTGAGCATGCAGGTCAAAGAGCTCGGCCACATCGTTCTCTACGTGAAGGATCTCGCTCGCTCACGACGTTTCTACGGTGACGTGCTCGGGTGGAAGGAGATCACGCCCGAGGGCGGTATGCGGTTTCCGGCCGCGGCGTTCACGTCGGGACGCACGCATCACGAGCTGCTGCTCATCGAGGTCGGACCGAGCGCGGCGCCACTGCCGAAGGGGCGGCGGCTCGGCCTCTATCACTTCGGGCTGAAGGTCGGCGAGACCGACGACGAGCTCCGCGAAGCGCGCGACGCGCTGCAGAAAGCGGGGGCGACGATCGTCGGCGCATCGGACCACGGCGTGACGCACAGCC
>DATEDV010000452.1:0-8184 GCA_035281485.1 Candidatus Limnocylindria bacterium
TGCTGAACTTCGGCATCGTCTACGGCATGAGCGACTTCGGGCTCGCGTGGCGCATGGGCATGCCGCGCGAGGAGGCGCAGCGCTTCATCGACGAGTACTTCAAGCGCTACGCGCAGGTACGTCGCTATGTGATCGAGACCAAGGCCTTCTGCGTCGAGCAGGGCTACGTCGAGACGCTGCTCGGTCGCCGCCGGTACATCGCGGACATGACGAGCCCCAACCGTTCGATCCGCGGCGCGGCCGAGCGTATGGCGATCAACATGCCGATCCAGGGCACGGCCGCCGACATCATGAAGATCGCGATGCGTCGCGTGTACGACCGACTGGCCGAGACCGAGTCGCCCGCCCGGGTCATGCTGCAGGTGCACGACGAGCTCGTCGTGGAGGTCCCGCGCGACGAGGTCGACGCGACGGCGCAGATCCTCCGCGAGGAGATGTCCGCGGCCTACGCGCTGGACGTACCCCTGGTCGTCGACGTGCGCGTCGGCGCGAACTGGGACGAGATGACGCGTATCGAGCAGCCCGCCGCCACCCATGCCTGAGCTTCCCGAGGTCGAGACGATCGCGCGACAGCTGCGTGAGCTGGTCATCGGGCGGCGCGTCGCGGGCTTCGAGGCGTTCTGGCACCGGGTCACCGAGCCGGAGCCGGCGGCGCACTTCGCGTCGCGGCTCGCGGGCCGCGAGGTCACCGGCGTCGGCCGTCGCGGGAAGTTCGTCGTGCTCGAGCTCGACGGTGGCGAGGCCCTCATCGTGTCACTGCGGATGACCGGCAAGCTGCTCTTCCGCGAAGAAGGCGCGCCCGACGACGCGTTCGTACGGGCGACCATCGGCTTCGCCGACGGCACCGTCCTGCGTTTCTCGGACACGCGGAAGTTCGGCCGTATGGCGATCGTGGACCGGGCGGACCTGTCCGAGGACGGCGAGCGGCCGCGTCCACGGTCCGGCGTCCCGCTCCACCGCGTCCTCGGTGTCGAGCCGCTCACATCGCGTTTCACCACGCGGTGGCTGCGCGAGTTCCTTCGCCGGCGGGCGCGCGCCGCGATCAAACCCCTGCTTCTCGATCAGCGTGGCATCGCGGGCGTGGGGAACATCTACGCGATCGAGGCGCTCTGGCGGGCGCGCATCCACCCCCTCCGCAGCGCCGGCTCGCTGCGCGCCGACGAGATCGCCCGGCTCCGCGAGGCGCTGCGCTTCGTGCTGCGGAAGGGCATCCGGCTCGGCGGCGCGTCGCGACGCGACTACCTCGACGCGCGTGGACGGCAGGGCCGGATGCAGCGCGAGTTCCAGGTCTACGACCGCGCCGGCGAGCCATGCCCACGCTGCGGGCGCGCCGTCGTGCGGACCGTCGTCGGTGGCCGCGGCACGTTCCACTGCCCGCGCTGCCAGAAGGCACCCCGGGCCCTCGTCACGCGCCGCAGGAGGGCGCCGCGGTGAGCGTGCTGTCGGTCCAGGCGGTCGCGCGCTGGTACGGCCAGCGCGAGCTGCTCAAGGACGTCTCGTTCCGCATCGGCCACGGCGACCGGGTCGGGCTGGTCGGGCCCAACGGCACGGGGAAGACGTCCCTCCTGCGGATCGCGGCCGGCCTCGACGCGCCCGACGCCGGCGCGGTCGCGTACGCGCGCGGCACGCGGCTCGGATTCCTGCGCCAGGAGCTGCTCGAGGACGCGACCGGTACGGTGGTCGAGCACGCGCGCGGTGCGGCCGCGCACCTCCGCGAGCTCGAGCGCGAGCTGCGAGCGCTTGAGTCGGACGTCGCGTCCGGCGACCCGGAGACGCTCGAACGCTATGCGGATGCGCAGCATCGCTTCGAGCACGCGGGCGGTTACGACTTCGACGCGCGTCTCGCGCGCATCCTCGGCGGCCTCGGTCTCGGCGGCCTCGTCGACCGCGAGGTCGCCACGCTCTCAGGTGGCGAGCGCACACGTCTGGGACTCGCGCGCCTGCTGCTCGATGATCCCGACGTCCTGCTGCTGGACGAGCCGACGAACCACCTCGACGTCGCGGCCCTCGAGTGGCTGGAGCGATTTCTCGTGGAGCAGGACGAGACGTGCCTCATCTCCTCGCACGACCGCTGGTTCCTCGACCGGGTGACGTCGCGCACCCTCTCGATCGAGGACCTCACGGTCGTCGAATATCGAGGCGCGTACTCGCACTACGCGCGTCAGCGGGCGGACCGCGAGGCCGCCCAGATGCGGGCGTCGGCCAAGCAGGCCGAAGAGATCGCGCGGACCGAGGAGTTCATTCGCCGCTACGGGGCAGGCCAGCGCTCGAAGGAGGCACGCGGCCGCGGCAAGAAGCTCGCGCGTCTCGAGCGGATCGAGGCGCCCACTCGCTCGACGCGTCACACCTGGGAGCTCGCGGCGGCAGACCTTGGCAGCGAGACCGTGCTCGAGACGACCGCGCTCTCCGTCGGGTACGGCGAGCCCGTGATGCGGACCGGTCCGCTGCGCGTGCCGCGTGACTCACGGATCGCGATCGTTGGACCGAACGGGGCGGGGAAGACCACGCTCGTGCGCACGCTCGTCGGCGACCTCGGTCCGCTGGCGGGCTACGTGAGCGCCGCGCCCGCGGCCCGCGTCGCGTACCTCGAGCAGGCGCAGGCCGAGCTGACCGGCGAACAGACGGTGCTCGAGGCGCTGCGGTCCGCCGGCCGTCTCACCGATCAGGAGGCGCGCGACCTGCTGGCGCGATTCCTCTTCCGCGGCGAGGAGGTCGACCGCGCCGTCGGCGTGCTGTCCGGCGGCGAGCGCAGCCGTCTCGCGCTCGCGCGGCTCTCGCTGCGTCACGCGAACCTGCTCGTGCTCGACGAGCCCACGAACCATCTCGATCTCGCCGCGCGCGAGCAGCTCGAAGCCGTGCTCGACTCATATGAAGGCACCCTGGTGTTCGTCTCGCATGACCGCTACTTCATCGACAAGCTCTCCACAGAGCTCTGGTTGATCGGCGGCGGCCTTCTCCGGAGATGGGAAGGGAACTGGAGCAGCTATCAGCGCGAGCGAGCCGCAGGCCGAGACGCGCCGATCGTCGAGTTTGTGCAGCGAGAGCAGGGGGCGGCCGAGGCGCCGAGGGCCCCCGCGCGCGAGGGGTCCCCGTCCCAGAGGGACGGGGTTTCGCGCGGAGAGGGGGTTTCGGCGCCGAGGCCGCCCGATGCGAACGCCCCGAGCCCCGACAGGACCCGGCCGGCCATACGCAGGAACGCAAGAGCTTCAGAAGTCCGGCGCGTCAGCGGCCTACGCGCGCTGGAGGCGCGGATAGCAGCGATGGAGCTTCAGCTCAAGCAGCTCACGGAGAAGGTCGCCCAGATCGCCCAGAGCGGGAACTACTTGGAGACGCGCCGCGTCGGTGAGGAGCACGCCGCGCTGGAGCGCTCGCTCAAAGAGCTGTACGACGAGTGGGCGAAGGCGAGCGAGGCCGAGAAGGAGTGAGCCAGCGGGTCATCGGCCTCACCGGCCCGATCGGGGCGGGAAAGTCGGTCGTCGCGGCGATGCTGCGCGAGCTCGGCGCCAAAGTGATCGACGCCGACGCGCTCGTGCGCGACGAGCAGTCGCGCGGGACAGTCGGCTACAGCGCGATCGTCCAGACCTTCGGCACCGGGGTGCTCGGCGAGGACAAGGAGATCGACCGCGCGAAGCTCGCGGCGGAGGTGTTCGCGGACCCGAAGAAGCTCGCGCGGCTCGAGCGGATCATGCATCCACGCGTCATCGCGCGGATCCTCGAGGCGCGCAAGATGCTTCGCGAGAACGACGTGATGGTCGTCGAGGCCATCAAGCTCCTCGAGTCGGACGTGCGGAACGTCTGCGACGCGATCTGGGTGGTGCTCGCGCCGCGGCCGCTGCTCATCGAGCGCCTTGCGGCGCGCGGGTTACCGCGGGCGGAGGCGGAGCTGCGCCTGTCGCGGCAGGCCAGTGAGGAAGAGTTCCGAGGGGCGGCGGACGTGGTGATCGTCAACGATGGGGATCGGGATACGACCCGGGCTCGCGTTCGCGAGGCGTGGGAGCGTATCCGTCCCACGCCTCGCGATCAAAGCTCTACTGGATCTTCGTCGGGATCTTGAATCCCAAGGCGCCCTGGACGTCGCGGAAGGTCGCGCCGATCGAGCCGCTGGCGCGCTCGTCCTTGGGAGCGCGGAGCAGGAGCTGGATCTGGCCACCCGATGCCTGCAGGTATGCCACCCGCTCGGCCGTGAGGGTGTCGAGGCGGACCGTGTAGGTGCTGGCCAGGCGGGCAAGGATCGGCAGGCGCTCGAGGATGATCTTCGCGCTGAAGTCGACCACCTGCTGCGGCGTCGGTCGCTCGACCTTCGTCGCCGGGTCGAACTGCAGCGTGTACACCATGTCCACGAGGTCGCCGGGCACCAGGGTGCCGCCGACGGCGTTCTGGTCGGGAACGGTGATCGACATCGCCCGGAAGTTGGGCGAGTTGGGGAGCGGCGCCCCGTCGGGGCCGATCAGGTTGGCCGGCATGACGACGAAGCCCGGGAGCTTGGGGTCCGAGAACTTCGTCGGGAGGATCGGCTCGCCGACGCTGATCGTCTGGACCGTGATCTTGCCGAGCGCCTCCTCGGGGCTTGTCATGGCGGCGGCCGGCTTGGCGTCGACGTTGTACTCCTGGAGCTTGACGTCGGCCGCCGTCAGGGTCGTCTTGGCCGGGATCTCCCGGGCGGCGACGAGGACCGCCACCGTGGGAACGGCGACCGGCTGGTCACTCTTGGCGCCCGAGGCGTACACGAACGTGCCGACGCCCGCCACCAGCGCGAGCGCGACACCCACGATGAGAATGAGCCGCGCGCGGCGGCGTGAACCGTCCTGCACCTTGTGTTTCCCTCTCCTCTGTCTAGCTGCTAGCGGACTCTAGCTACTAATCGTTAGTTGACGACGACTGTGATGCGTCCAGGGAGCCGGATCCACGCGGCGTCCTTGCTCGGGTCGTCCGGCAGGAACTGCTGCAGCAGGGGAACGAACACCTGCAGGTGGTACCAGGTCTGGACGTCGAGGTAGTAGCCGCGCCGGGGGTCGTTGGCCGTGACGCCGGCCGGGATCGAGTAGCAGACCGTTACATCCGGGTTCGCGCTGCTGGCGCCGTAGTACCAGCCCAGGACCGGCGTCGGCGTCTGCATCGGGCAAGAGCCAACGGCGAGCGTGCCGGTGTTGGCGGTGCTGAAGTTGGCGGTGGCGCTGCCGCGCGCAGGGATGTTGAGGATGCCGCGCGACTGGTAGATGCGGTCCACGATCCCGTTGTTCCGGGCCGTGTCGTTGTTCGTGATGCTGATCGTGTTGTCGTAGACGTAGATCGAGCCCCACCGCGCCGCCTCACGGACCGAGTTGTTGATGGTCACGTAGACGGCGAAGATGAGACCGAATTGGATGATCCCCATCAGGATGTAGAGGAGAACGGGCAGCAGGAGCGCGAACTCGACGAGGTTCTGCCCCTCCTCACCACGCACGAAGCCGCGGATCTTGTCCAGTGTGTTGCCCGTCCCTTCCTAGACCACCAGTGACGCTAGGGAGCGGTCAGGGGTACCGCAATAGCGCTTTGGTGGGAAAAACGCGGCAGATGGTTGGCTGGTGCGCGACAATCGGGGGAGTCGGGGGAGCTCCAGGGGTCACCGAACATCCGTTCTAGAATGAGGCGCCCGTGCCCAAGAGCGACATCCTTCAAGTACCCGTAGATCGTCCGAGCGGCCGCGCGCCGTTCGAGCTGGCACTGCCGTGGGATCTCGCGGGGGATCAGCCCAAGGCGTCGGCGGCGCTGACGCGCGGGCTTCGCGACGGCATGAAGTCGCAGACGCTGCGCGGCGTGACCGGCTCCGGCAAGACCGTGACGATGGCGAAGGTCATCTCTGAGGCCGGTCGGCCCGCGCTCGTGCTCGCTCACAACAAGACACTGGCGGCGCAGCTCTACGGCGAGTTCAAGGAGTTCTTTCCGAACAACGCTGTCGAGTACTTCGTCTCCTACTACGACTACTACCAGCCAGAGGCCTACATCGCCCGAAGCGACACCTACATCGAGAAGGACTCCTCGCGGAACGAGGAGATCGACCGGATGCGCCACGCCGCGACCCGAGCGCTCTTCGAGCGGCGCGACGTCCTGATCGTCGCCTCGGTGTCGTGCATCTACGGCCTCGGCGCGCCGGTCGACTACGGCGCCGTCACCGTGCGGCTCAACCGAGGCGAGCGCGTGCGTCGCGACACCGTGCTTCGACACCTGGTTGATATCCAGTACGAGCGGACGAACAGCGACCTCAGCCGCGGCAAGTTCCGCGTCCTGGGCGACACGCTGGAGATCCAGCCGTCGTACGAGGAGCTCGCGGTCCGCGTCGAGTTCTTCGGCGACGACGTCGACCGCATCGCGGAGCTGGACCCGCTCACCGGCGAGGTGCTCGCGGAGCGGGATCGGATCGACATCTATCCGGCCCGCCACTTCGTCACACCGCGCGAGAAGCTCCTGGAAGCGATCCGGGACATCGAGGCCGAGCTCGTCGAGCGCGTCGCGGAGCTCGAGCAGAACGGGCGGCTGCTCGAAGCGCAGCGCCTCCGTCAGCGCACCAACTTCGACCTGGAGATGATGCGCGAGACCGGAAGCTGCGCCGGGATCGAGAACTACTCGCGGCACCTGGCCCGCCGCCCCGCGGGAAGCCGGCCCTGGACGCTCCTCGACTACTTCCCGCCCGACTTCCTCATGTTCGTCGACGAGTCGCACATCAGCATCCCGCAGGTCCACGGCATGTACGGCGGCGACCGTTCACGCAAGGAGATCCTCGTTGAGTACGGCTTCCGACTCCCAAGCGCGCTCGACAACCGCCCACTGACGTTCGATGAGTTCGAGGCACGGCTGGATCAGACGATCTTCGTCTCCGCGACGCCGAGCGCCTACGAGATCCAGCGCTCCGGGCAGGTCGTGGATCAGATCATCCGGCCGACCGGGCTCATCGACCCGGAGATCGACGTCCGTAAGACGGACGGCCAGATCGACGACCTGCTCGCGGAGCTTCGCGCCAGGATCGATCGCGGGCAGCGCGCCCTCGTGACGACCCTCACGAAGAAGATGGCCGAGGACCTGGCGGACTACCTCCGCGAGATGGGGATCAAGGTCCACTACCTGCACTCCGAGATCGAGACGATCGAGCGGATCGAGATCCTTCGCGACCTGCGCCTCGGCGTGTACGACGTCGTCGTGGGAGTGAACCTCCTACGCGAGGGCATCGACCTGCCGGAGGTCACGCTCGTCGCCATCCTCGACGCGGACAAGGAGGGCTACCTTCGGTCCGAGGGCTCGCTCATCCAGGTCATCGGCCGCGCCGCGCGACACGTCGAGGGCCGGGTGATCATGTACGCCGACCGCGTGACGGCTTCGATGCGCGCCGCGATCGACGAGACCGAGCGCCGGCGCGAGGTCCAGCTCGCGTACAACAAGGAACATGGCATCGAGCCGCAGACGGTCGTCAAGGCGATCCGCGACGTCGGCATGCGGCTACGGCAGGTGGCCGACGTCGAGAATGTGTACGAGAAGGGCGGTCGCCCGATCGCCGCCGGCGAGCTGCCCAAGGACGAGCTCGCACGGCTCATCAAGGACCTGGAGCAGCAGATGAAGGCCGCGGCCAAGGAGCTTGCGTTCGAGAAGGCCGCGGCGCTCCGCGACGAGGTCGTGGAGCTGCGCGGACTCCTGGTGCTGCAGAGCGGCCCCGAAGGCGTCGACGACTCGGCGATGCCGCGGGCGGCACGCACCACGAAGCGCTACATGGGCCGGCGCCGACGGGGCCCTTGATGCTGACCATCCTCGTCCCCGTCGCGGTGCTCGCCGTCATCGTCATCATCGGCGTGCTCGCCTTCCAGCGCGGCCGCGATGGATTCGACCTATCCGCGAACTCGGTGCTACGCGCGTACCTCTACCTTGGATCGTTCGCCGGCGTCGTCGCGTTGGCGTTCGGCCTCGCGGCGCTGCTGAACGGCGCGCTTGCCACCGCCGTTGGCAACGAGTTCGTGTATGGCGCAACTCCGCAGGTCCGTGGTTGTCCAGTGGGTGTCGACTGCCCTGTGCCGCCGGTCCAGGTGGCCCAACCGGCGCAGGACGCATTCGAGAGGCGGCGCCTCGAGGATCTGGTGCGCGGTGCGACGTTCGCCGTTTTCGGTGCACTGTTCTTCGGGGCGCACCGGTGGGCGCGCGGCGCGATGTATCCGCGCAACG
>DATEDV010000453.1:0-26896 GCA_035281485.1 Candidatus Limnocylindria bacterium
GACGGGGACATCGGGCGCCGCGCGCTTGCTCATGCCTTCACCGCGTGCGTCTTCGACTCCGGGTAGTAGAAGCGCACGAGCTTCTCGCCCTCATCGACCAGCGCCGCCCTGTCGCTCTTCGCGAGGCGCTTGAACGGCAGCAGCTCGAGCACGGCCTGCTTCGGCGTGCCCGCGATCTTCCAGCGGCCGGCCACGAAGCCGTCGATGAGGAAGGTCGTCCAGACCTCGGCGGAGAAGATGACTTGCCTCTTGTACTCGGCGGGCAGGATCCGCGTGCGCTCCGCCGCGTCGTGCCCGAGGATCGCCGCGTCGAAGCGCGCCAGGAATCTCGCGGGCGCTACGGCGTCGGCTCCGGGGCGCGGTGCCTTCGACAGATCGAAGAGCTCGCGTCCGCGCTCGTCGCGGAAGCGGCGGACTTCGTTCATGCGCCCGAGCGCTGCACGTAGCGGCGGCACCCGACACCCGCTCCAGCTCGCAAGGTCGGCGACCGTCGACGGACCGAAGGCGCCGAGGTAGCGCCGCGCGAGGAGGTCGAACGCCGCGTCGGATCTGGGCTGCTTGCGGAGGGGCGCGGGCGGCGCGACAAAGCGCGCCAGCTGTCGGTACTCCCAGTACGCGCCGCTCTTCTCCCAGATGATCCCGCTCGCCGTGACCGCAGCCCACAGATACCAGTTGCGGAGCCGCTCGTCCCTCGGCGCATCACGCGCGATGAACTCGCGGATCTCCTCGCGCGACCGGGCCGTCTTTCCGGCGAACTTGAAGACGCGGTCGTGGATGTCCTTGAGGGCGGCGAGGTCTGGCGCACCCGGTGGCCGCCAGGCCGCGAAAAGGCCGTCGAGCGTGGCGCGAGCGTATGCCGGGTACTCCTCCGCGCTGACCAGATGTAGCGTCGCGCGCATGAGCGTGGCCTTGACCACGCTCCCTTTGTCTATCTCCGCGCGCAGGTCCTCACGCTGGAAACCTGCGAGCCGCGACCAGAGCGCGACGTACGGCGATGGCGCCCACTGGCCCTGGAGGCATGCGAGACTTTCGATCGCGTCGACGACACCGACGCGCTGGCGCGTCAGCAGCATCTGGCGCGCGAGGAGCGCGCGGTTCAGCTCGCGCAGCGTCAGGACTGGGAGATCGCTCTTTGCGGGCATCGCCAGAGGCTAGGCCAGCCGGCGGATGACCCCGATGACCTTGCCTTGGATCTGGATGTCGCGCGTGTAGATCGGCTGCATCGCGCCGTTGGCGGGCTGCAGCCGCACGCGGTCCTTCTCCTTGAAGAAGCGCTTCAGCGTCGCCCGGTTGTCCTCGAGCAGCGCGACGATGATGTCGCCGTCCCGAGCGGTGCTCTGCTGCTGCACGACGACGTAATCGCCGTCGTCGATGTGGTCGTCGATCATCGACTTGCCGCGCACGCGGAGCACGAACGTGTCGCGGCCGCGTGCGGCGAGCTCGCCGGGGATCGAGAGCGTCTCGCTCTTGTCCTCGAGGGCGTAGATCGGCTCCCCGGCGGCGATCTCCCCGACGATCGGCGCCGTCACGACGCGGCCGCCGAACGCGCCGGGGATCGCGAGCGCGCGCGATCGCGTGGCGTCCTTGGTCAGCCGGCCTTCCTTCTCAAGCTTGGTGAGGTGGTGATGGACCGCCGACGTCGAGGCGAGCCCGACGGCCTCGGCGATCTCCCTCACCGTTGGCGGGTAACCCCGCTCAGCGATGCGTTCCCGGATGAACGCGAGGATCCGGTCGGCTCGCTGCTGGTCCTGTTTCGTCACACCAGCACCATACCGAACATCTGTTCACCTGTCAATGCCGTCGTCCAGCACGGGGTACGGCAGCGCCGCGGGTGACAGGGCGAGCGAGGACCCCGAGCCGTGGCAGGACCCGCGGCGCTGGCGGCATGGGTTCGGAGACCGGCGTCGGTATTCTCGCCGGCATGCCGATCGACACAGCGCTCGTCGTCGAATACGCGACGCGGACGTTCTGGGCTCTCATCGTCATCGTCGTCACCATCGTCCTCGCGCGTGTCGTCCGACGCACGACGATGCGAGCCCTCACGCGCGGACGCGCCCAGGCCAACGTCACGATCCTGCTCGGGAACCTCGTGCAGGTTGCCGTCTTCACGATCGGTCTGCTGCTCGTGCTGGCGATCTACACACGCGACAACTTCGGTTGGATCCTCGGATCGTTCAGCCTCCTTGGCATCGTCCTCGGCCTGTCGCTCCAGGACATCCTGAAGAACTTCTTCGCCGGCATCTGGGTGCTGGTAGAGCGGCCGTTCCGGATCGGCGATGCGATCGAGGTGGGCGGCTACAGCGGTGTGGTCGAGGAGATCACGTTCCGCACGACACTGCTTCGCACGCCCGACGCGCAGCAGGTCATCGTCCCGAACGGGACGTTCATGACCAGCTCCGTCGTGAATCTCACCCGCTTCCCGACGCGGCGCGCGAGCATCTGGCTGGTGATCGACGACGCGGCCAAGGCGGTGGCGGTGGACGACGTGCGTGCCGCGCTCCGGGAGGTCGCCAGTGTCGCCAAGGACCCGCCGGCCAGCGTGGAGCTTCGACGCGTGTCCGACGGAAAGGCCCGTTACCTGGTGTCGTTTTGGACGACCGAGCGTGACGCCGCGTTGTCCGGGGCGCTCGCGGCGCTTCGGGCACGATTCCCGCAGGGGGAAGTGCATGGCGACTAGAGGCCTGCGCCCACCGCGCGACCCGAAGGAAGCGATCGAGCTCCTGCGCAAGATGCCCGCGTACGCACGTCTCATCTGGGCCTTGGCGCGCGACCCGCGCGTTCCGATCCAGCAGAAGCTCGTGCTCGGCGCCGTCGCCGGCTACCTGGTGTTCCCGATCGACATCATCCCCGACTTCTTCCCGGTGATCGGGCAGCTCGACGATCTCGGTGTGCTCATTTTTGGTCTCGACTTCTTCATCCGCAACGCGCCGAAAGCGGTGGTCGAGGAGCACATGACCCGTATCGCCCGGAACGACGACGAGCTCAAGCACGACCTCGAGCGCGCCCAAGGTGTGCTCTCGGATCGCGCGGGCGAGCTTCGCGCTACATTGGACCGGATCCTCTCACGCGACCGCGAAGGAGATAAGAACTCATGAGCCAGCGAGACTCGGGTGGCGTGTTCGACGTGATCGAGGCGCTGCTCGCGATCATCGGCGCGCTGACCGTCATGGGCGTGATCGCCGTCGCCGCGTCGGTCCTCGCATGGGAGATGGAGCTCCGGAAGAGCGAGCAGGACGGCTCCCTGGCGGAGACCACTCAGCCCAGCAGCTAGCGCAGCCGGTGCGCGTCATTCTGAAGCGCGAAGTCGTGGGACTCGGCCGCCCCGGTGAAGTGAAGGATGTCGCCGACGGGTACGCACAGAACTTCCTTCTGCCACGCGGGTTCGCGATCGAGGCGACCGCAGGCGAGCTGAAGGTCCTGGCGCGTGCCCGCGACGCGAAGCGCGCCAAGCAGGACCGTGCGCACGCCGATGCCGAAGAACTGGCGAAGCGACTTTCCGAAACCACGCTCGTCTTCCGGCTCAAGGCGGGTGAACAGGGCAAGACCTTCGGCTCGGTGACGAGCAAGGACGTCGCCGACGCATTGAAGCGTGAGACGAAGGTGGACGTGGACAAGACGAAGGTGCACCTGCTGGAGCCGCTGCGGTCGCTCGGCGTGCACAAGGTCGAGATACGCCTGCTGACAGACGTGCGTGCGAACGTGACGGTCGCGATCGAGCCGGAGCGCTAGCCAGGCGGCGGCTTGCGCAACAGCGTCCACCACAGGATCGCGGCACCCAAGAGGAGCATCACTCCCAGGAGCAAGAACGCCTGCTCCGAAGTCACACCGCGTAGTGTCTACCAGGGCTTGACGCGGCGACCGTCGGAGGACATCGAATGAGGGTGGACGCCTCGATCGTCATCGATCGCCCGGTGGGGGCGGTATTCCACTTCTATGCGGACGAGCACGCGCGGAACCATCCGCGCTGGAACCCCGATCTTGACGTCACCGTCGATCCAGCACGGCCCATCGGTGTCGGCACGATCTTTGGTCGCAGGAACCGGATGTCGGCCACCCCGGTCGAGGGCACGATGGAGGTCGTCGAATTCGACCGCGACCGGAAGATGGTCGCTGTCGTCCGCGAAGGGCCCGTCGAATACCGGGGCGACGCCACGTTCGAACGGGTCGCGCCTGACCGGACGAGGCTCACCATCGGTGCCGACATGCCGTGGCTCGAGCCGGGATCGGATGTGAGCCGGATCAGGTCGCTGATGCAGCGTAGCGTCGACAACATCAAGCGGCTGATCGAGTCGGAAGTCCCCGCGGGATAGGCTCGCGCGTCCCGTCAGACGTCGCCCCTCGTCTCGCCGAGATCGCGGAAGCGTGTGAGCTCGGACTGGAAGTGCAGATCGAAGTCCCCGGTCGGACCGTTGCGGTGCTTCGCGAGCTTGAGGCGCACGACATTCTCGTCGCGGTCCTTACGATCCTTCTGCCAGAGGAACATGACGAGGTCCGCATCCGCCTCGATGGCGCCGCTCTCTCGGAGGTCGGAGAGCATCGGCTCGGTCCCTCGGGTCTCGATCTGACGGGATAGCTGCGAGATCGCGATGAGCGGGACCTCGAGCTCGCGCGCGATCGACTTGAGCGCGCGCGTGATCACCGCCACCTCCTGCACGCGGCCCTCGTCGTTGCCCGCTCCCTCGATGAGCTGCAGGTAATCCACGACGACCAGGTCGAGGCCGCGGTCGGCCTGAAGGCGCCGCGACTTGGCCAGGATGTCGGTGACCGTGAGACGACTGGACTCCTCGATGAAGATCGGCGCACGCTGCAGCTGGTTCGACGCCGCATTGATCGCCTCGAACTCGCGCTCCGACAGCCGGCCGCGGCGCATGCGGTTCCCATCGATCTCGGCCGTCATCGAGATGAGACGCTGCACGACCTGGAGCTCGGTCATCTCGAGCGAGAAGACCGCGCACGTCTTTCGCGCGAGCACCGCGGCGTGCCAGACGAAGTTCAGCGCGAGGCTCGTCTTGCCGAGTCCGGGGCGGCCGCCGACGATGATCAGGTCCGACGGTTGGAGGCCTCCGGTCTTGGCGTCGACGTGCTCGAATCCCGTGGGCACCCCCTGACGCTGATCGTCGCCGCGCGCGGTGATCTGGTCGGCGAAGCGGCGCAGCGCGACCTCGAGCGGGACGACGTCGCGATGCAGGCTCGACTCGCTCACCGCGAAGAGGAGCTCCTGAGCGTCCGCGACCGCGCTCTCCGCGTCTTCGCGCGTCAGCGCGAGGTGGGCGATCTCGTTCGCGGCCTGGATCAAGCGGCGCAGGAGCGCGGTGCGCTCGACGATCGCGGCGTACGACTCGGCGTGCGCGACCGTCGGCACGTTCTGCATGAGGCCGACGAGGAACTGCGCGCCGCCGACCTCGTCGAGCTCGCTGCGAGCCGCGAGCTCAGCCTGCACGCTCTGGAAGCCGAGTGCCTCGCCGCGCTCGGCGACGCGCTCGATCGCGCCGAGGATGAGGCGATGCTGCTCCCGCGACAGCGACGCCGGCGCGATGCGCCCGCGGACGACGCTCTCGTAGACCGCGGGATCGATGAGCACGGCGCCGAGCAGCGACGCTTCGGCCTCGGGGTTCTCGGGCGGAGGCTTCGGCGTGGTGCGCTCGAGTCCGTAGTCGACCGTCATACCGGCATCTGGTCGTCGGCCGCGCGGCTGAAGAACTTCGCCTGCTCGCTCGCGAACAAGAGGGAGAAGATCCCGGTCGGTCCGTTGCGGTTCTTCGCGATGCTGCCGTGGATGAGCTTGGGCGCGCCGGCCGCGGTGTCCTCTTTATCGCGCCACAGCATCAGCACGACGTCTGAATCCTGCTCAATCGCGCCACTGTTGTGGCTCACGATGCCGTCCGCGAGCCACGATGCTGGACCGGGCACAGTCAGGTCGAAGACTTGTTCCTCCCCATCCGAGACGATCTCGGTAACGGAGTCCCAGAAGAGATCGCTGGTGGCGTGAGCGAAAAGCTCATCGTCGTCCAACAGAGCTGCATATTCGATGACCGTGGCTCGCGACGGCGAGAACTTGAAGTGCGCGTTCCCGCCGTAGGAGGTTCCGCGCTTCGCAGCCATCGACCGCTGCGTGATCGCCTTCTCGCGCATCCGCGCCTTCACGACAGCGAACACGCTCTGCGGGATCGTGTCCACGTTCGTGTTCGGTTCGATTTCCGCGAGTGCCTCCGCCAGTGCGGCGGCCGGCCCGACGCGTGGACCGAAAGCTCCGATGCGCTCGAGGAAGAGCTGCTGATGCTGAGAGCCCGAGATGTCGACGTGATAAGCGGGCAGATAGTTCTCTTGCACGACAATCCTCGTTCGGGTGACGACGCCGAATCGGAGGAGCAACGCAGCGACGTCGCCAGCCAGCCCGACGCTGTTGGTCGCGTAGTACACGCGGTGACCACCGCGACGACCTGGCTTCGACACGCTGATGCTGCCGTCAGTGGCCCACAGGTGTCGCAGAAGCACGGCAAGCTGCCGATTCGGAAGCTGGAAGACAACTGGCGGGACGCGTTTTTCGTGCGAACGCTGCCCGAAGATCCCAAGTGAGCGAAGCCAGCCGTTAACGCCTGCGGGATGCCAGCGGTTGCCGTTGTTGCCGATGTAGAGCTCCTGCCAGCTCCCGATCGGCTTCTGCGGATACACAATCGCGTTGAATTCGCCGACCGCGACGCGACTCACGATGTCGCGGTTCTCAGCTGAGCTGCTCGTGTACCGGAGTGGTTGGTGGACGAGATAGCTCCCGTCGCCGATGAGCTGGCCGAGCAGTGCGAGCCGATCGTCAGACCAGGTGATCGTGTCCGTCGGCTCCGGCAGCCTCCGTGTGATCGCGAGACGGTCGCCCTGGCGAAGCTCGCCGATCTTCCGCCACCCATCGAATGCCAGGAGCCGGTGTTCGCTCGTCGCGCGGATCTCTCGGCCGCTGGTGAGTCGCACCCTATAAACAGGTCGGACGCCAACGGACCAGATGAGGTCGCTCTTGGCCTTCACGATCCTTCCCTCTTGGATGGACAGGACCTCGGGGGTCGTACCGACGAGCTCGCGGATCGGCAAGCGTCGACCGTCCGCCAGGCACACGAGCGTGTCGCCGGTCACGCATTCGCGAAGTGTCGAGAGCTTCGGCTCGACACCCGCGTCACCCGCGGCGCGCGAGAGCTGCGAGAGACCGATCACGACCACGTTCAGCTCGCGCGCGAGTGACTTGAGGTTGCGTGTGATCGTCGCGATCTCCTGAACGCGGTTCTCTTCGTGCTCGCCGGTGCGCATGAGCTGGATGTAGTCGACCACGATCACCTCGAGTCGATCGTGCGTGCTAGCGCGCCGCGCCTTCGTGCGCAGCTCCATGATCGAGATGCCGGGCGTGTCGTCGATGAGGATGGGCAAGCCCGCGAGCGACGACGCCGCCTCCGTGTCGAACACGTTGCCCGTGCGCAGCGCGAGCAGATCGGTGCGGCTGTTCATCGCGAGGAACCGCGACACGACCTGCTTCGCGTCCATCTCGAGCGAGAACACGAGCGTCGGGTGGCCGCGCTTGGCCATGTTGAACGCCATCGCCAGCCCGAGGCTGGTCTTGCCGACGGACGGACGAGATGCGACGACGACGAGGTCACCGGCGGAGAAGCCCTCGGTGTAGAAGTCGATCTCCCGGAATCCCGAGGGGATGCCGCTCACCTCGTACGGTCGTTCCATCCGCTGCGTGAGGTGATCGAAGTTCTCTTGCAGCGCGCCCTGGATGTGGCGGAGCTGCACGTTGGCCGACTCGTCGCGCAGCGCGAAGATGCGCTGCTCGGCGCGATCGAGCGCAAGCGGGATGTCCGTGGGCTCGCCGTATGCGTCGGCGGCGACGGCGGTCGCGGCGCCGAGCAGGCGTCGCAGGATCGCGCGGTCGCGCACGACACGCGCGTGGCGCTCGATCTCGACCGCGGTCGGCACCAGCTCGGTCAGCTCGTGCAGGTAGGCCGGGCCACCGATGCGGTCGAGCTCTTCGCGCCGCGCCAGCTCGATCTGCACGGTGAGCGGGTCGATGCGCTCGCGGCGCTCGAGCAGGGACTGGACGGTGCTGTAGATGCGCTGGTGTCGCGCGAGGTAGAAGTCCTCGGGCCGCAGCCGGTCGGCGACCTTGAAGATCGCGTCGCGGTCGATGAGCAGGCTCCCGAGGACCTGCTGTTCTGCCGACTCGTCGTATGGAAGCGCGCGGTCGGGGGCGCCCGTGCTTTGCGTCATTCTGGATAGTGTAGAACGGATGTTCTAGATAGCTGGACGTGGAAAGACACGCTCAAGTGGGCCTCCCGCAGTGCGGCTGACCGGCGGGAGGAAGCCCCGCTGCACGCGCGACGCTACTTTGGCGAGGCGCCGGACGGAAGGGTCTCCGTCCACGAACTTCTCCACCAACTCGTCCACACGACAGAAGGAGCGACGCGGACTTGCGGGTACTGGTCACCGGCGGCGCTGGATTCGTCGGCAGCACGATCGTCGACGCCCTCGTGGCGCGCGGCGACCTGGTCGTGGCCCTCGACGACCTATCGACGGGCGATCGCGCCAACCTGGCACCCGACATCCCCCTGCGCATCGCCGATGTCTCGGACGCAGGCGCGCTGCGAGACGCGCTGAAAGGCGAGGGCTTCGACGCGATCGTCCACTGCGCATCCAAGACAAAGGTGGTCGAGTCGATGGAGAAGCCGGAGCTGTATCGGCGTGTGATCGTGGGCGGGACGCGGAACGTCGTCGCGCTCGCCGAGGAGCTACACGCACAGATCCTCGTGAATCTCTCGACCGGCGGCGCAATGTACGGGGAGACGCCGACGTGCGCGCCGGAGGACATCCGGCTCGACCCGCCCTCGAACTACGGCAGATTCAAGGCGGAGGCCGAGCAGCTCGTCGCGGCCGCCGAGATCCCGTCGATCACGCTCCGGCTCGCCAACGTGTACGGGCCGCGGCAGCGCCGCGACCTCGAGGGCGGCGTCGTCGCCATCTTCCTTGCGCGTTGGAAGAGCGGCGAACCGCTCGTGGTGTATGGCGACGGGACGGCCGAGCGCGACTACATCCACGTCGATGACGTGGTCGCAGCGGTGCTGAGCTCGTTCGCCGGCAGGTGGAGCGGCATCTACAACATCGGCAGCGGCGTCGCGACGAGCGTGAACGACCTCATCCGCTCGCTCAGCGAGATCCTCGGCCCGCCGTCGGGCATCACGCATGCGCCGGAGCGCCCCGCGGAGGTCCAGCGCTCCTGCCTGGACTCGTCGAAAGCCAGGCGCGAAGGCCTCTGGCGGTCGGCGACGCCGCTCGCCGAGGGGCTGCGGAGGACCGCCGCTGCGGCTTGACCCGCGGCCGCGGAGGCCCGCCGCCGCGGCTTGACCCGCGGCGTAGGATTCCGCGCACAGAGACCGCGATGACCATGGCCTTCGCCGACAAGAACCTCACCTGCCGAGAGTGCGGGAACGCGTTCGTCTGGACCGCCGGGGAGCAGGAGTTCTATCAGCAGAAGGGCCTCGTGCACGAGCCGCAGCGCTGCGCCGAGTGCCGCAAGAAAGCCAAGGCCGAGCGAGCCGCCGCGCGTGCGGCGAACATGCACGACATCATCTGCAGCAACTGCGGCAAAGCGGCACAGGTGCCGTTCGAGCCGCGCACCGACCGTCCGGTCTACTGCTCCGAGTGCTTCGAGGCGCGCCGCACCGCCGCGCCACCGGCCTGAGCGAAAACAGCACCGCTCGTTCGATAGCCTCAAGTCATGCGCAGATTCCTAGGCGGCGTCTTCGTCGGCATCCTGCTCTGCGTCGTCATGGCGTTCGGCGGGGTCCTCCTCGTCGGCAGCTGGCTGGCGGTCGAGGATCCGCTCGAAAAGGCCGACGCGATCGTCGCCATCTCCGGCGACACGGGGGCGCGCGCCGACGCGGCCGTCGCGTTGTGGAAAGCCGGCTGGGCGCCGGTGATCGTCTTCGCCGGAGCGGCGATCGACCCGGAATCGGTGAGCTCCGCGGAGATCATGCGCCGTGAGGCGCTGCGTCAGGGTGTCCCCGAGGGCGCGATGCTCGTCGAGCCGGCGTCGACGACCACGGAGGAGAACGCCGCGTTCGTCGCGCGGCTGATGGTGGAGCGGAAACTGCGCAGCGCGATCCTCGTGACGAGCCCGTTCCACCAGCGGCGTGCGTCGATGGAGTTCGACCGAGCGTTCGCACCGAGCGGTCTGGTCTTCCGCAACCACCCGGCCAGCGATCCGGAGTGGAACGCGTTCCTGTGGTGGCGGCAGGAGCCGACGCGCTCGCGGACATTGCTCGAGCTCGTCAAGCTTGGAGCGGTCTTCCTACAGTCGCGCTGAGCGCGACGTCAGCAGGTGCAATTCACCTCCGCTTCGTAGCACTCGGCGCATCTCGGCATGCAGTGCGATCCACCGCAGCGATGCGTCTCGACATGCACCGGGGACTCCGCACCACAGACGTCGCACTTGTAGCCCTTCGTCTCGCCCTTGCACGTGCGGCACTTGATCTCCATGGTCGCTACTCGACCACGGGCCGGAAGCGCGTCAGGCTCGGTATTGCTGTCGCCACGTCGTCCCTCCCGATGTGGTGTCTGGCCAAAGGACGTGTGGGCAGGGCGAGGATATTGCTCGCCTGCGGCAATAAACGGGACACTCCAACGCGTCTTATGGACGTGCACGCAGCGGCTCCCGAGGCTGCCCCGTCGTTCGCCGCGCTGGTCGAGCCGCACCTCGATTACCTCTACGCGTTCGCCCGCAAGCTTTGCGGTGAGCGCGCGGCGGCCGAGGATCTGGTCCAGGACACGCTGATGCGTGCGTTCCGCGCCCACGAGTCACTGCGCAACCGCGAACGGCCGAGGTACTGGCTGACGAAGGTCCTGCTCTCCGCGTCGGCGGATCGGTCGCGGAAGGAGGCGGCCCACGAGCATGACGTAGCGCTGGAGGACGAGCGCTTCTCGCTGTTCGACACGCTGGTGGAGGAGGACCCCCTCCCGTACTCCGATCGACTCCATCTCGACTTCCTCGATCTATTCGACGACGACAACCTCACCGAATCGCTCCAGCGGATCCACGCCGCGCATCGGACCGCGCTGGTGCTGGCCTACGTCTACGGATACAAGGCTCGCGAGATCGCGGAGCTGACCGGATCCACGACGGGCACCGTGCTGGCTCGACTGCATCGCGGTCGGAAACAGCTGGAGAAAGCGCTGTGGGAATACGCGAAGCAGCGAGGACTGCTGAAAGGAGAGCCCCGGTCATGATCGCCTGCCGTGACGCGGTCGAACGTCTCTGGTCCTATCTCGACCGCAACATCGACCGAGCACAGGAGGAAGAGCTCGAGCAACACCTCGGCCTGTGCCGGCATTGCTGCGGTGAGCTTGAGTTCGCGAAGCAGGTCCGCACGAAGCTCGCGAGCTCGGCGGAGACACCGCTCACGCCGACATCCCGCGACCGGCTCCAGAAGTTCGTCCAGCGGCTCGGCGAGCGATGACGCAGGCTCACCCGAGCGCTCCGGTCACGGACGATCTCCTCGCGCAGGATGCCGTCCGCGACTCCGTCCGCGAGCGGTACCGCGGCGTGCTCGGGCACGCGACCGAGGTCGCTGCCGAGCTGTACTCGCCGGACGAGCTCGCGATGATCCCGGCGGGCGCGACTGCGGCTTCGCTCGGCGTCGGCAATCCGGTGCGGCGCGCGGCGCTCAAGGCCGGCGAGAGCGTCATCGATCTCGGCTGCGGCGCCGGCATCGACACGCTCCTGGCGGCACGGCTGGTGTCCCCAGGCGGCCGTGCGATCGGGCTCGACACGCTTCCTGAGTCGCTCGAGCACGCGGCATCGAACGCCCTTCAGGGCGGCATCAGCAATGTCGAGTGGCTCCGTGGCGAGCTGGAGTCGATCCCATTGCCGGATGGGATGGTGGATGTCGCGATCTCGAACGGTGTCCTCAATCTGTCGCCGCGGAAAGGACGCGCCGTCGCCGAGATCTTCCGGGTCCTGCGTCCCGGCGGTCGCATCTCGATCGCGGACATCGTCCTCGACGAGGAGCTGCCGCCGGAAGTGATGACCGATCCCGACGCCTGGGCCGGCTGAATAGCCGGCGCTCTGCCGGAGCGTGTCTTCGGCCGCAAGCTCGAGCGAGCCGGCTTCGTCGCGATAGCGGCGCACGACTCGCGGTGGCTCACCGTGGACGACTGCTCTCGCTATCCGCTCTTCCCGCCGTCGCTGATCGAGCGGATGCGGAAGCTTCTGACGCCCGCGCGTCAGCAGGCCGTCGCGCGTTCGGTCGTGTTCACCGCGCGTAAGCCCTAGCGGCCTCGGCACCCGCCGTGCGGCCGCGCGCAGCGAGAGCGGCCGCCTCGATGGCTCCGGCCACTGCCGTGGCGGCGAGCGTTCCGATCGCGAAGACCCTTGGCATCGCCAGGTCACCGCCGCCCGTGCGCACGCCGATCGTGTACAGGAGGGCGATGCTGATGACGGCGGCCGCCGCGGCCGCGCCGCCGGCGCCGATCGACAGCACCGGCCACAGCCGCGGTCGGCGCGCCGCGACGGCGAACCCGATACCCGTCAGCACGACCACCGTCGCGGCGGCGATCGGGAAGGTGACCGCCATCTCGCGGTGCGGCTGATCCTCCAGGGTGATCGGGAAGAGCGGCGCGAGTGCCGCGCTGAGGGGGCCGAACACCAGAGAGTCGCCGACGACCATCGCGATCAGGCCGGCGAGGCCGAAACGAAGCGCGTTCTCTCCGGTGATCAGCGCGAGCGCGACGCCCCACATCAGTGCGCCCGCGAACTTCAACGAGGTCCAGCTGTCGACGAGGAGCTCGGTCGCGGGGTGTGGCGAGTCTCCGCGCGGAAGCGCGAGCGGGGCCAGGAACGGGAGAGCGATAAGTACCCCGAGTGTCAGCGGCGCGATGAGCGCGCCGGCGATCGCCGCGCGCGCCGCCCTCCCTTTCACGTCACCCGTACATCGGCCCATGCGCGCCGGTTCCGCCGCTCCCGCCCCGCGCGGCTACCATCTGTCTACGTGCCAGTGACCGCCGTCGTCGGGGCCCAGTGGGGCGACGAGGGCAAGGGCAAGATCACGGACCTCCTGGCGCAGGAGGCGGACGTGGTCATCCGCTTCCAGGGCGGCAACAACGCCGGCCACACCGTCGTGAACCAGCACGGCACGTTCAAGCTCCACCTCGTGCCGTCCGGCATCTTCAATCCGAACGCGCTCTGCATCGTTGGCCCCGGCACGGTCGTGAACCTTCAGGTCCTGTGCGAGGAGCTTGCGAACCTCGAGCGCAGCGGGATCAGCACGGCCAACCTGCGCGTCGCCGATCGTGCGCATCTGCTGATGCCCTGGCACATCGCGATCGACCGGCTCGACGAACGCGAACGCGGTCGTCAGAAGCTGGGCACGACCGGACAGGGCGTTGGCCCCGCGTACGCCGACAAGGTCTCGCGCCACGGCATCCAGGTGTACGAGGTGCGCGACGAGCGTCGCTTCCGTCAGCGGGTCACGCACGAGCTCGACCGGCAGAAGAAGGTGCTCGAGCGTTTCGGCGACGCGCCGCTCGACGCGAACGCCGTCGCGGACGAGGTGCTCGCGGCCGCGGCGACGCTGGGCGACCGCATCGTCGACACGCTCCCGCTCGTCGAGCGTGCTCTCCAGACAGACGCGCGCATCCTTTTAGAAGGACAACTGGGCGCGATGCGCGATCTCGATTGGGGCATTTACCCGTACGTGACCTCCTCGAATCCCCTCGCCGGCGGCGCCGCCGTGGGCGCGGGGATCCCGCCGCGCTACATAAAGAAGGTCATCGGTGTCGTGAAGGCGTACTCGACGATGGTCGGCGAGGGCGCCATGCCCACCGAGATGGCCGGGGCCGAGGGCGACGCGCTGCGCGAACGCGCCAACGAATACGGGGCGACGACGGGGCGTCCGCGGCGCGTGGGGTGGTTCGATGCCGTCGCGGCGCGGCACGCGCATCGGCTGAACGCGTTCACCGAGATCGCGGTGACGAAGCTCGACGTGCTCGGCGCGTATCGCGAGATCCCGTTCTGCGTCGGCTACGAGATCGACGGGGCGCTCACGACGGACATGCCGCCCACCGCGGTGCTCGAGCGAGCGAAGCCGAGGTACGAGAAGCTCGCGGGCTGGTGCGATCCACTGACCGGCGTGGCCGATCGCGCGCATCTTCCCGATGCGGCGCGCGCGTATCTCGCGCGCATCGAGGCGACCGTCGGCGCGCCCGTCGGTATGGTCGGGATCGGGCCGGAACGGAGCGCGACCCTGCTCTAGACTCGGCGGTCCGTGGGCAGCCTGATGGACGTCGCGTTCCCCTACCGCACCAAGAAGCGGTTCGGTGCAGCGTCCTTCGCGCTCATCTTTCTGACCCTCCTCGCGGAGATCGAGCTGCTCGTCTTCATCGGGCTGGCCGTGATCGCGCGCAGGCTCGACCTCTTCATGGATCTGCAGCCCATCGTGCTGCCCGGCGCGTGCCTGGTCGCCCTGGCGGCGGCGGGTGTCTTCTGGTGGCGCGCGCGGGCCTGGAGCAAACAGCGGGTGGACATGCTCAATCTCTGGGCCCAGGGCGGCACTGCGTACGGCGAGCGTCTGGTGAAGTCGCGACAGCGCCGCTAGCGCGGTCGTGGCGGCCGATCTGCCACACGTGATCCACGGTTACACTGGCCCCACGTGAGCGGCGTGGGGGAGCGCTTCACCAAAGAAGGTCTCACCTTCGACGACGTCCTCCTCATACCGGCGCGCAGCGACGTCCTCCCCTCGCAGGTCTCCACCAAAGCGCGGCTCACGAACAGCATCAGCCTCGAGATCCCCATCCTCTCCGCCGCGATGGACACCGTCACCGAGTCCCGCATGGCGATCGCGCTCGGGCGGCTCGGCGGGCTGGGGGTCATCCACCGCAATCTCTCGATCGCCGAGCAGGTCGGCGAGGTGCAGCTCACGAAGACGGCTGGCGTCATCGCCGCCGCCGCGGTCGGCGTGTCGAGCGATGCCGACGAGCGCACCGCCGCCCTGGTGGCCGCCGGCGTCGATGTCATCGTGGTCGACGTCGCGCACGGTCACTCGGCGGGCGTGATCCGCATGGTCGAGAAGGTGAAGGCGCGGCACCGCGTCCAGGTCATCGCCGGCAACGTCGTCACGGCCGAAGGGACCGAGGAGCTCATCGCGGCCGGCGCCGACGCGGTGAAGGTGGGCGTCGGTCCGGGCGCGATCTGCACCACACGCGTCGTGGCGGGCGCCGGCATGCCGCAGATCACGGCGATCGTCGACTGCGTCGCCGCCGCCGACGCCGCGGAGACAGCGGAGCGGCAGGGGATCCCGGTCATCGCGGACGGCGGCATCCAGCACTCCGGCGACATCGCGAAGGCGATCGGCGCCGGCGCGTCCACCGTGATGCTCGGCGGACTGCTCGCCGGCGTCGACGAGTCACCCGGCGAGGTCACCGAGACCGCGGAGGGCCGCTTCAAGTCCTACCGCGGGATGGGCTCGATGGGCGCGATGCAGGCGCGCGCGGGACAGAAGACCGGCGCGTCGCGCGACCGCTACGGGCTGCAGGACGTCGGCGAATTCTCGAAGCTGGTCCCGGAGGGCGTCGAGGGTCATGTCGCATCGGTCGGACCGCTCGCGCCCTTCCTGCACCAGCTCGTCGGCGGCCTTCGCGCCGGCATGAAGTACGTCGGCGCGGCGACGATCGAAGACCTCCGCACGAAGTCCACGTTCGTGCGCATCTCGGGGGCGGGGCTGCGCGAGTCGCATCCGCACGACGTGCGCATCACGACCGAGCCGCCGAACTACAGGCTAGCGAGGACGAGACAGGGACCCGAAGGTCACTGGTGAGGACGAGCGACGCCTGGAGCCGCGGCGGCGGCTATCGGATCAAGGCCTGAGCGCCGCGCGCAGCGGCACGCCGTCGTTCGCCGTCGAGCGCGATCTCGCGAGGCGCGCGCTCGATACGGCGCGCACGCGCGGGGCGTCGTACGCGGACGTCCGTTTCGTGCGCCGCGACGAGGAGAACGCTCTGGTGAAGAACGGTCGCCTCGAGAGCGCCGACCGATCCGACTCGTTCGGCTTCGGGGTGCGCGCCATCGCGGACGGCGCCTGGGGATTCGCCGCGTCGCAGGTCGTCACCGCTGACGAGGCCGACCGCGTCGCCGCGCTTGCGGTCGAGATCGCGAAGGCGTCCGCCCTCACGAAGCAGCGCGACGCCGTGCTCGCCCCGGTCGACCCGCATACCGACACGTACGCGACGCCGGTGAAGATCGATCCGTTCGCGATGACCGTGGACGAGCGGCTCGGTCTCCTCGTGGCCGCGGAAGAGGGGCTGCGCGCTCGGAAGGGTCTGCGCACGACGCGCGCCGCGTACGCGATCTGGCGCGAGGACAAGCTGTTCCTCTCGAGCGAGGGCGCCGACATCCAGCAGCGCCTGGTGGAGGTGGGCGGCGGCATCGCCGCCGAGGCCGTCGGGGACGGCGAGCTGCAGATCCGCTCCTATCCCGATGGTCTGCGCTACCAGAACTCGGGCGGCTGGGAGGTCCTCACGAAGTGGGATCTGGTGGCGAACGCGCCGCGGGTCGCCGACGAAGCGCTCGCGCTCCTCACGGCGAAGCCGTGTCCGCAGGACATCCGCACGTCGGTGATCCTCGCGGGCAATCAGCTCTCGCTGCAGTGCCACGAGAGCTGCGGTCATCCGATCGAGCTCGATCGCGCTCTCGGCAGCGAGGCCGCGTTCGCCGGAACGTCCTTTCTCACGACCGACAAGCTCGGCTCGTACCGCTACGGCTCGGAGCAGGTGAGCATCCGCATCGACTCCACTTCTCCGGGCGGTCTCGGCACCTTCGGCTTCGACGACGAAGGCGTGCCGGCGTCCGAAGGCTGGGCCGTGGAGGACGGCCTCTTCGTCGGCTATCTCATGAGCCGCGAGACCGCGGCCGCGCTCGGAACGAGGTCGAACGGGACGATGCGGGCGGATGGATGGCAGCGGGTGCCGATCATCCGCATGACGAACGTATCGGTGATGCCGGGCGATGCCGGGACACTGGACGACCTCATCGCCGACACCGACGACGGGATCCTCATGGACACGAACCGTTCGTGGTCGATCGACGACAAGCGCTTCAACTTCCAGTTCGGCACCGAGATCGGCTGGGAGATCAAGAAGGGCAAGCGCGGCGACATGGTGCGCAACCCGACGTACACCGGGATCACGCCGGAGTTCTGGGGCAGCTGCGACGCGGTGTGCTCCCAGAGCGAGTGGATCATGTGGGGGACTCCGAACTGCGGCAAGGGGCAGCCCGGTCAGGGCGCGCACACCGGCCACGGCGCGGCGCCCGCCCGCTTCCGAGATGTGAAGGTCGGGGTCATGAGATGAGCGGGATGCTCTTCGGCGAAAAGGAGCTGCGTGAGGTGGCGCAGCGCGCCCTCACCGCGGCGAAGGGTGATCAGGCCGAGGCGCTCGTCATCGCGCGCAATCAATCGCTGACGCGCTACGCGAACGCCGCCGTCCACCAGAACGTTACCGCTCGCGAGGCGGAGGTCCGCATTCGCGTGGTCGTCGGAAAGCGCCGCGCGACGGCGACGACGAATCGTCTGGATGCTGAGGGCCTGCGCGTCGCGGCGGAGGCCGCGACCGAGCTGGCGCGGCGCGCTCCCGAGGACCCGACCTTCGGCGGCCTGCCCGCGGCGCGACCCATCCCCACGGCGCCGAGCGCGTACGTCGAGCGGACCGCCGAGGCGACCCCGCTGGATCGGGCGCGGGCCGCGAAGCTCGTCTGCGATGCCGCGCGGGCGCAGAAGCTGGTCTGTGCGGGATTCGTGTCCTCCAACGTGCAGGAGATCGCCGTCGCCAGCACGATGGGGACCTGGGCGTACTCGCCCGAGACGCAGGCCGAGGTCCAGATCGGGGCGATCGGCGACGACGGCTCCGCGTTCGCGCAGCGCGTTTCGCCCGACCTCGGCGCGCTCGACGTGGAGGATGCGGCGCGCGAAGCGGTGACGAAGGCCGTGAGCGCACAGAAGCCGCGCGACATGGATCCGGGAACGTACGAGGTCGTCCTCGAGCCCTACTGCGTGCGCGACATGGTCGGCTTCCTGACCGCGCACTTCACCGGCCTCGCGGTGGAGGAGGGCCGTTCGTTCGTCGGCGGGAAGATCGGACAGTCCGTCACCGGCGCGGTCACGCTCATCGACGACCCATTCGACACGCGGGGCATCCCGCGGCCCTTCGATTTCGAGGGACAGCCGAGCGAACGCGTGACGCTCCTCGAGCGGGGCGTGGCGCGAGGGATCGTCTACGACTCGAGCACCGCGCATCGCGCCGGTGCCCGCAATACCGGACACGCGCTGCCGGCGAACGCGTTCATGCCCTCGGGGCCGATGCATGCGCGCATCGAGCCCGGCGATGCGTCGCACGAGGAGCTCGTCGCGGGCGTGAAGAAGGGCCTCCTCGTGACGCGCTTCCACTACACGCGCTGGGTGCATCAGCTGCGCACCATCGTTACCGGGATGACGCGGGATGGCACGTTCGCGATCGAGAATGGCGAGGTCGCGTATCCGATCAAGAACCTGCGCTTCACGCAGTCGTATCACGAGGCGTGGTCGGGCGTGCGCGCGATCGGCAAGGACTTGCGCCTGCTCGTAGCTGCGGAGCAGTTCGGCCTGACGGTGTCATCCCAGCGTGTGCCCGCGATGCGGCTCGGCGCGTTCACGTTCACCGGAGCGACCCGGTACTAGGGGCCCGCGTTCATCTCCGTTCAGGTCCGAGGTCCCCGGTACCGTCGTACTGGCCTGGTCGAGTCATGACCGCGAGGAACGCGTTCACCCCGCGTTAGCGCGTATAGCGTGGAACAGAGCACGGTTTCGAGCACAGGCGTGACCGGCGAGCCGGAGACCGCGCGCCTCCAGGACATCACGCACCGGCTGGTGGAGGATGCGCGTCCGATCGTCGATCGGGTGCGCGCCGTTCCGGACCGCGCACGACCGCTCGTCGATGTCGTTCGTCCGAAGTTCGACGTGTTCCTCCCGCTCGTCGACGAGATGCGCCCGCTCATGGACGATCTGCGTCCGGTGATGAGCGACCTCGGTGCGCTCGCCGGTGCGTTGTGGCTGCTGGTGTACGGCGTGGCGCTGCGCATCTGGCGCCGCGTCGACATCCGCGCGCTGAGCTCCGCGGCGTCGCTCGCGGGGACGGCGGCGCGACGCGCCGGTGCCGCGCGCCCTGGCGTGAGGATGCCGACGCTGTCCGTCTCGGCGCCGCGCATGCCCCGCGCGCCGAGCGTGCGCCTTCCCTCGGTACTCCCGCGGCTCGGCTCGGCCCTGTCCAGCGTCGCACGACGCATTCGACCCGGGCGGTGGGTGCTCCGTCTCGCAGTGGTCGGCGCGCTCGTGTTCGCCGGCGTGAACCCGACCACGCGCGACGCCATCCTCATGCAGGCCGACTCGGCGCGGTCGACGGTCGAGACGATGCAGGTCCCCGCCGTGGAGCTGCCGGCGCTCGAGCTGCCGACGGTCGAGATCCCAGCCATCGAGCTGCCGAAGATCGAGATGCCGGCGGTCGAGCTGCCGACGATCGACCTGCCAACGATCGACCTGTCCAAGATCGATCTGTCTGCGCTCCAGTTCGCGCTGCCGTCGGCGGCACCGGCGAAGCTCGAGCCCGCGACCTTCGAGGTCCCGCCGCTGGACGCCTATCGCGCGGCCTTCGAGTCGCAGGCGCCCTACCCCACGGCGTCGCCGAATGGGACGGTCGAGTGGGTCGTCGCCCTGCGCAACACGGGGTCGGCCGGCTGGTACCGGGGCGTCGAAGGAGCGCAGGCATCGCTCGCCCTCACCGACGGGACGCAGGTCGCCGTGCAGTCGACGCCGTACGTCGCGCCCGGCCAGGTCGGATGGTTCGTCGTCCGATTCCGCGCTTCGGCGGGGACCGGAACGCAGACCGTGCCGCTCGTCCCGCGTATCGACGGCCGCGGGCAGCTTCCGGACCTGGGGCTCTTCACGCTGGTGACGGTGCGCTAGACACTCGATGGCGCGCCTGCGCTAGGCTGCGCCGATGCGCGGGCGGGGCGTGGGGATCGCACTGGCGTTCGCGGCGGCCTGCATCAGCGGTGTCTCCGTGCTGCTCAACAGCTATGCCGTCCGCGAGTTCGGTGATGCCACGCTCTACACCACCGCGAAGAATCTCGTCGCGGCGGCGATCGTCATCGCGCTCGGTATCTCGCTGACAGCGGCGCGATCAACGTCCGGTATCCAGCTGCCACGCGCGCATCGGGAGCGCATCGGCCTGGTCGTTGTGGGCGTCCTCGGCGGAGGGATCGCGTTCGCGCTGTTCTTCCAGGGTCTGGCGCAGACGTCCGCGACGTCGGCGGCATTCATCCAGAAGAGCCTCGTGATATGGGTGGCCGTCCTCGCCGTCATCGTGCTCCGCGAGCGCCTTGGCGCGCTCCACGTCGGGGCGATCGCGCTCCTCTTGATCGGACAGGCCGCAGTCTCGGGCGGTCTCGGCCCGATCGCTCTGAACACCGGCGGGGCGATGGTGCTCGCTGCGACGCTGCTGTGGTCGATCGAGGTCGTCGTCGCCAAGGAGCTCCTGCGCGGCCTGACTCCGCTGACCGTCGCGTCGGCGCGCCTCGGGATCGGTGTGGTCGTGCTCGTCGCCCTCGCCGTCGCGGGCGGCGCGGTCTCGCAGCTCGGCGCGGTGACACCGCAGGGTTGGCTGTGGGTGGCCGCGACCGGCGTGATCCTCGCCCTGTACGTCGTGACGTGGTATTCGGCGCTCAGCCGCGCCGGCGCGATCGACGTGACCGCGGTCCTCGTCTTCGGCGCGGTGATCACGGCTCTGCTCGGCGCGGATATCCGAGGATCGAGCGCCCTTCCCAGCGCGCTCGGCCTGGCTCTCATCACGTTGGGATGTGTGCTCATCGCGATCATGGATGCCGAGAGGCGCCGGGCCATCGCGTAGCCTTCGCCGCTCGCTTCCTCTCTCGCTGAACGGCGGGCCGACCGAGCACGGTCGAACTTGCGTGTCCGCGAACATGGCGGCGCTGCGCGATGCGCGCGCGGCAGCCGCATAAACTCGCGTACCCGGTGATGATCGAGACGCGGACGGCGAGCGCGAGCATGCCCACGGCGGTCGAGTCCATCTTGATCGCCGGCGTGGGCAATGTGTTCCACGGCGACGACGCGTTCGGCGTCGAGGTGGTCCGCCGCTTGTCGCAACGCGACCTCCCCGCGGGTGTCCGCGCGGTCGACTTCGGCATCCGCGGCTTCGACCTCGCCTACGCGATCGCGGGTGGACCCGCGGCCGTGATCCTCGTCGACGCGACGCGCCGCGGCGGCGAGCCGGGGACGCTGTACGCACTGGAGATCGATCCCGTGCCCGGACCGCGCGAGATCGACACGCACGCGATTGATCCCTCGAACGTCCTGCGCCTCGCCGCCGCACTCGGCGCAAGCCCGCGCCGCGTCTATCTCGTCGGGTGCGAACCGTCCGATGTGTCGTTCGAGACAGCCGGCCTGAGTCCGCGGGTCGACGACGCGATCGACGGCGCGATCGATCTCGTGATGTCGCTGGTCGACCGGCTGCACGGCGGAGGCTGAATCGGGTGCATGAGGTGGGGATCGCGGAGGGCATCCTCGCGGTCGCGATCGATGCCGCCGGCGGCGAGCGCGTCGAGCGCGTGCGCGTGCGCATCGGCTCGCTGCACCGCGTGACGCTCGACAGCCTGCGCTTCTCATTCGAGCTCGTCAGCCGCGACACCGGCGCCGCGAACGCGGTGCTGGAGCTCGACGAGGTGCGAGCCCGAGTTCGGTGCAGGCGGTGCGCGAGCGAGGGTGCGATGGACACGGACGCGCTCGCGTGCCGCGGGTGCGGGGCCGTTGACGTGGAGGTGACCGCGGGCACGGAGCTCGTCGTCGACGCGGTGAAGGTCGCGGGTGCCTGGCGCCGCCGTCCGCGAATGCGTCGCCTCACGACGGAGGTGTCGTAGCCGTGTGCCAGATCCTCCCGGCGCGGGTCGTCGCGCTCGACGGCGAGCGCGTCGACGTCGAGCTGCACGGAGGCCTGCGTGCGAGCGCGAACCTACTGCTCGAGGCCGAGCTGTCGGTCGGCGATCACGTGCTCGTCGACCGTGGGGCCGTCGTGAAGAAGGTCGCCCCCGAAGAGGCGGCGGCGATCCTCGCGATCTACGCCGAGATGAGCGAGCTGCTCGACGAGGCGGCGGGATGAGCGTGCTGCCGCCGGCATTCCCGCTCGCCGCCGCGCCGCCCCTGGCGGGCACGCTCCGTTTCGTGCGGTACGCCTTCATGCCGAACCTGCTCCGCTACTGCGGTGGCGACGACAATCGCGCGCTGCTCGACTACGGGACCGCCGGCGTGACCGACCGTGGTCTTCGCGACCTCCTCGGTCGCTTCACGGGCGCGGTGCCGTACCTGAAGCTCATCGCACGCGCGAATCACATCGCCGACCACTTCGATCCGCGCGTCGTCGAGGCGTACTGGCTCGGCAACGAGCTGCTCGACGGCGTCGAGGTGCGGCAGCTCTACGACGCGATCGTCGAGCGCTTCGGCAAGCAGCTCAGCGGACGCACCCGTGACCTCGTGCTCGGGAAGGCGCCCGCGGGGGCCCTCCCGCATCACAGCTTTCACGTGCTCGACGTGCACAGTCGCGTCGGCGACCTCCCGAACTCGCTCCAGACGCTCGAATCGTGCCGTGTGAGCTGGGGCCGCGTGGTCGACGTCGATCGCGGCGAGCTCGTGGTCGAGCGCCGGCCGCTCGCGCTGCGGGACGGCAGACTGACGCTGGACGAGCCGCGTCGGGAGCGCGTGGTGCGCCAGGTCGACGGCCACGGGTTCGCCGACACGGCGCGGCCCGGCGATACCGTCTCGCTCCACTGGGGCTGGGTCTGCGAGGTGCTCACGGAGGTCCAACGCGCGAACCTCGAGCGCTACACGCGACGGCATCTCGCGCTCGCGAGCCAGACGCTGTGAGCGCCCAGACCGGCGCGCGGATCGACCGGGTGCCCGAGCTCATGCACGTCGTGTGGATCACGGCAGGCCTCGGGTGCGACGGCGACACCATCGCGATGACGGCGGCGACGAATCCGAGCATCGAGGATCTCGTGCTCGGCGCGCTGCCGGGGATCCCGCGCATCCAGCTCCATCACCCCGTGCTGTCGTACGAGGTCGGCGACGACTTCATGCGTTCGATGCATCAGGCGGCGGCGGGCGAGCTCTCGCCGTTCATCCTCGTCGTCGAGGGCTCGATCCCGAACGAGAAGAACAAGGCGGACGGCTACTGGGCGGCCGTGGGCACGGATCACGCGACGGGACAGCCCATCACGACGTGCGACTGGATCGACCGCATCGCGCCGCGTGCCTGGGCGGTGATCGGCGCCGGCACCTGTGCGACGTACGGCGGTATCCACGCGATGGCGGGGAATCCGACCGGCTGCATGGGCCTTCCCGACTACCTCGGCTGGCAGTGGAGGTCGGCCGCGGGCATCCCGATCGTGTGCATGCCGGGCTGTCCGGTGCAGCCGGACAACTTCACGGAGACGCTGCACTACCTGCTCCAGCAGGCCGCCGGGACCGCGCCGATGATCCCGCTCGACGAGCTGCTGCGGCCGCAGTGGCTGTTCGCGCAGACCGTGCACGAGGGCTGCGATCGCGGCGGCTTCTACGAACAGGCGGAGTTCGCGCCCGGCTATGGGGCGAAGTCGTGCATCGTGAAGCAGGGCTGCTGGGGTCCCGTGGTGCAGTGCAACGTGGCGAAGCGCGGCTGGATCAACGGCATCGGTGGCTGCCCGAACGTCGGCGGGATCTGCATCGGCTGCACGATGCCGGGATTCCCGGACAAATTCGTGCCGTTCATGGAGCAGCCACCCGGGGCGCTGATGTCCACGCAGGCCGTCACCGTGTACGGGAAGACCGTGAAGTCCCTGCGTCAGTTCACGCAGGCTTCGATGAACCGCGAGCCGCCGCGGCCGGGCGCACCGCACGCCTCGGCCGCATCCAGCGACGCGGAGACCGAGCTGCCATGACGGAACGTGCCGCGCCCGGTCTGGTCGACATGTCGTGGGACCCGATCACGCGCATCATCGGGAGTCTCGGCGTCCACACGAAGATCGATTTCGCGAACCAGCGCGTCGCCGAGTGCCGGACCACGTCGTCGATCTTCCGCGGCTACAGCGTCTTCATGCGCGGGAAGGATCCGCGCGACGCGCACTTCATCACGAGCCGCATCTGCGGCATCTGCGGCGACAACCATGCGACGTGTGCCGTCTACACACAGAACATGGCCTTCCGGGTGAACCCGCCCACGCTCGCCGACTGGATCATCAACCTCGGCGAGGCGGCCGAGTACATGTTCGACCACAACCTGTTCCAGGACAATCTCGTCGGCGTCGACTTCTGCGAGCGGATGGTCCGCGAGACGAACCCCGGTGTCCTCGAGCGTGCGGAGCGCACCGCCGCCCCGCAGTCGGAGTGGCACGGGTACCGGACGATCGCCGACATCATGCGCGCGTTCAATCCGTTCACCGGCGAGCTCTATCGCGAGGCGCTGCACATGAGCCGCGTCGCGCGCGAGATGTTCTCGCTGATGGAGGGGCGTCACGTGCATCCGTCGACGCTCTACCCGGGCGGCGTCGGCACCGTACCGAGCACGCAGCTCTTCACCGAGTACTCGGTGCGGCTCGCGAAATACATCGAGTTCGTGAAGCGGATGGTGCCGCTGCACGACGACCTGTTCGACTTCTTCTACGAGGCCCTGCCGGGCTACGAGGCCGTGGGGCGCCGGCGCGTGATGCTCGCGTGCATGGGGGCGTTCCAGGATCCGGAGAAGTGCGACTTCCGCTACGAGACGATGAGCGACTGGGGCCGCGCGATGTACGTGACGCCGGGCATCGTGCTCGACGGCCAGCTCATCACCACGGACCTCGTCGAGATGAACCTCGGGATCCGCATCCTCCTCGGGAGCTCGTTCTACGACGACTGGGAGGACCAGGAGGTCTTCGTCAAGACCGACCCGCTGGGGAATCCGATCGATAAGCGCCATCCGTGGAACCAGACGACGCTGCCCAAGCCGCAGAAGCGCGACTTCGGCGGCAAGTACACCTGGGTCATGTCGCCGCGCTGGTTCGACCAACGCTCGCAGACGATGCTCGCGCTCGACACCGGCGGCGGGCCGCTCGCCAGGCTGTGGGTCACCGCCCTCGCGAACAAGGTGGACATCGGCTACGTGAAGGCGACCGGCAACAGCGTCAAGATCGAGCTTCCCCGCACGGCGAGCCTGCCCGAGGCGCACTTCGAGTGGAGGATCCCGAAGTGGGCCAACGCCCTGGAGCGCAATCGCGCGCGCACGTATTTCCAGGCATACGCCGCCGCGGCAGCGCTCTACTTCGTCGAGCGCGGCCTCCAGGATCTCTACGCGGGTCGCAATGCGACGTGGACCGCGTTCCAGGTCCCGGATGAGGCGATCGGCTGCGGTTTCCACGAGGCCGTGCGCGGCGCGCTGTCGCATCACATGGTGATCCGCGATGGCAAGATCGCGAACTACCACCCGTATCCGCCGACCGCATGGAACGCGAGCCCGCGCGATTCGTTCGGGACGCCCGGGCCGTACGAGGACGCGATCCAGAACACGCCGCTCTTCGAGGAGAACGGACCCGACACGTTCAAAGGGATCGACATCATGCGCACGGTCCGCAGCTTCGATCCATGTCTCCCATGTGGGGTGCACATGTACCTTGGGGACGGGAGGGTGCTCGAGGTGCGGCACTCGCCGACCCTCGGGCCCCAGCTCGGTGGCGGTGCGGGATGAGCTTCGCACGCGCGGCCGAGATCGCCGACGCGGTCCTGTTCGAGGGCTACATGCTCTATCCGTACCGCGGCTCAGCGCTCAAGAACCGGATCGGCTCGACGCTGGGCGTGGTCCCGCCGCGCGATGCGAACGGGGCCGCGGGGCACCTGGGCTCTGAGCTGCTCGTCAGCGGCGGTCCGGCCTGCGTCGTCGAGGCGAAGCTTCGCTTCTTGCTCCCCACAGCCGCCGTTCGAGGTGGAGACCGCGCCGTCGCGCGGGAAGTGAGCATCCCGCCCGCGGCCCTGGACGTGCTCGAACGTGAGACGGTCACTGTGCCGTTCGTTTTCGATGACGTCGACGGATCGTGCGAGGGCATCATCGCGCTCGCGGCCGCGCGCCACGGAGCGACGGTGAAGCTCTCGCTGACGATCACGAACCGCTCGGCCGCCCGCGCCGAGGGTGCGCCCGCGCCATCGATGGTCTCGACCCACGTGCTGCTGGCGGTGTCGGGCGGCGAGTTCGTCTCGCTCCAGGATCCACCGTCGTCGCTCGTGGCGCTTGCCGAGACGTGCCGCCAGGACGGACTCTGGCCGATCCTCGTCGGCGACGGCGACGAGCGCGATCTTCTCATCGCCTCGCCGATGATCTTCGAGGATCACGCGCGGATCGCGCCGGAAAGCCGCTCGAGCCTCTTCGATGGGACGGAGATCGAGGAGATGCTGCGGCTCCGCATCCTGACGCTGGCCGATCCGGAACGCGAGGAGATCGCAGCCGGCGACTCGCGCGTGCGTGCGCTGGTCGAGCGCGCGGAGGAGATGGGACCGGCGCAGCTGGCCGGACTGCACGGAGCGCTGCGAAGGCCGCAGCGCGAGCCTGCCTCACCGCGGACGCTTCGCGTGCGGGGCCGCGATCTCGGGCCCGGCGACCGCGTCCGCCTGAACCCGACGAAGCGCTCCGACGTCATGGATGTGGTGCTCGCCGGCCGGCCGGCCACGATCGTGTCGGTCGAGCAGGACTACGACGACCGTTCCTACTTCGCCGTGACCGTCGACGGCGATCCGGGCGCGGACCTCGGCGCGCTCGGCAAGCCCGGCCA
>DATEDV010000454.1:0-4770 GCA_035281485.1 Candidatus Limnocylindria bacterium
CGTGCGTGTGATGAGCGCGAGCCGCACGCTGTCGAGATCGCGGAGCGCAGAGGCCGCGGTGCGTGGCAGCGCGCCGTCGACGAGCGTCTCGAGCAGGACCGACTCGAGGCGGTATTCCCGGTCATGCAGCGCGACGAGCTCGTTGAGGATCGCTTCGGGGCTGTCGGATCTCGGACGCCATCGCTCGACGCGTGCGATCTGAGCCGTCGCGCGGCGACGCAAGGCCTGCTCGACGAGCTGCTCCTTCGAGGCCGCGTGCAGGTACAGGGTGCGCGGCGCGACGTGGGCGCGCCGCGCGACGTCTGCCATGCGGAGCGCGTGGTAGCCGCGACGCGACACCTCGCGTAGCACCGCGGTCTCGATCGCCGCGTTCGTGCGGGCCACGCTGCGCGCGCGTTCACGCTGTACGTACGCTCGGTTATTCACTGCACGCGTACTGTAGCGAATCGCCGACTGATGCTCGACGCGGGGCATGTTGCGCTGTACGCTTGTCACTCTTGACCGCTCTCGCATTCGTTTTCCCCGGGCAAGGCTCTCAGTCCGTCGGCATGGGCCGCGACGTGTACGAGACCTCCGCCGCCGCGCGCGCGATCTTCGAAGAAGCGGATCGCGTGCTGGGCTACAAGCTCTCGGAGCTCTGTTTCGCGGGGCCAGCGGAACGTCTCAACGACACCACGGTCGCGCAGCCCGCTGTGCTCGCCACGAGCATCGCGCTCTTCGAGGCGATGGTCGAGTCCGTCACGCAGAAGATCGGGCGCCGCGTGACAGACGGGAGCGAGCCGCGCGGTGTGATGGCGCTGCCCGAGCACATGCGGCCACAGTTCGTGGCTGGGCACTCGCTCGGCGAGTTCACGGCACTCGTGACCGCAGGCGTGCTCCCGTTCGCCGACGCGCTGCGTCTGGTCGCGGAGCGCGGCCAGCTCGCCTCGACGCGCGGCGCGCGGGGCGCGATGGCCGCGATCATCGGCCTCTCGGCCGAGGACGTCGAGCGCGTCATCGCCGAGACCGTGGAGGACGAGCGTGTCGTCGTCGCGAACGACAACGGCCCGATGCAGGTGACGATCGCCGGCGACGACGCCGGCATCCGTGCCGTGACCGCCGCGCTCGAGACGCACGGCGCGAAGAAGATCGTCCCGCTGCGGATCTCCGCGCCGTTCCACTTCCCGGACATGGGCCGGATCGGTCCCGACCTGCGCGCCTTCATGCAGACGCTCCGCTTCCGCGAGCCGGTCGTCCCGATCGTCGCCAACGTGAGCGCGCTCCCGCACCCGAGCGCGTCCGCGATCCAGGAGGCGCTCGTCCGCCACCTGACGGATCGCGTCGAGTGGCTGAAGTCGGTCCGCTACATGGTGGAGCGCGGCGCGTCGACGTTCGTCGAGATCGGCGCCGGACAGGTCGTGAACGGTCTCGTGAAGCGCATCGCCGACGTGAAGCTCGTCAACGTGTCGGACACCGGGTCGCTGGCCGGCGCGCTGCGCACGCTCGGCGATCGCGCGCATCAAGTCATGTCGCGGTGACCCGACGGATCGTCGTCACCGGCATGGGTGCGGTGACGCCGGTGGGTCTGGACATCGCGACCACCTGGGACGCCCTCATCAACGGCAGAAGCGGAACGACACGCATCACCCGCTTCGACCCCTCGCCGTACGAGACGCAGATCGCCGGCGAGCTCAAGGGATTCGATGCGAACAGCTACATGGATCGCAAGGACGTCCGGCGCACCGACCGCTTCACGCATTTCGCCATGGCCGCAGCGACGCAGGCGATCAAGGACGCGGATCTCGAGAGCCCCGCGGATCGCGACCGCATCGGCGTTGCGCTCGCCACCGGCGTCGGAGGCCTCGAGACCCTCATCGACGCGATCGTCACCATGGACAAGCGGGGTCCCTCGCGGATATCCCCGTTCGTGGTCCCGATGCTCATGGCCAACGCCGCATCGGGCCACATCTCGATGCAGTTCGGCCTCAAGGGACCGAACCTGACGCACGTGTCGGCCTGCGCCTCGAGCTCCCACGCGATCGGCGAGGGCGGCGACATCATCCGGCGCGGCCAAGCGGACGTGATGGTCGTCGGCGGCTCGGAGGCGCCGCTCCTGCCCATCGGCATCGCGGCGTTCTCGTCGATGCACGCCACCAGCCGTCGCAACGACTCGCCCGAGGCGGCCTCGCGTCCGTTCGACAAGGACCGCGACGGCTTCGTGCTCTCCGAGGGCGCCGCGGTGCTGGTGCTGGAGGAGCGCGAGCACGCCAGGGCCCGCGGCGCGCGCGTCTACGGCGAGCTGGTCGGCTACGGCGCCACCGCCGATGCGTACCACATCACCGCGCCCTCCCCCGAGGGCGAGGGCAACGCCCGGGCGATGCGCATGGCCCTGGAGGAGGCCCGGCTGCGGCCCGAGCAGATCGACTACATCAACGCCCACGGCACCTCGACCCAGCCCAACGACCGCGAGGAGACCGCGGCGATCAAGCAGGTCTTCGGCGAGCACGCCTACAAGCTTTTGGTCTCCTCGACCAAGTCGATGACCGGGCATCTGCTCGGCGCCGCCGGCGCGATCGAGGCGATCGTCTGTCTTCTGGCCATCCGCGACGGCTGCATCCCGCCGACGATCAACTACGAGCACCCCGACCCGGGCCTCGATCTGGACTACGTGCCCAACACCGCCCGGGCCAAGGCCATCACCACCGCGCTCTCCAACTCGATGGGCTTCGGCGGGCACAACGCGTCGGTGATCGTGCGGGCGGACGCCGCCGCATGACGGCCCGGCGCGTCGTCGTGACGGGCATGGGCGCGGTCACGCCGCTCGGGCACGACGTTCCGACGCTGTGGAGCGCGCTCACCGCGGGACGCAGCGGCATCCGGCGCATCGCGGGATTCGACGCGTCTGGGATCGAGACGCAGATCGCGGGCGAAGTGCAGGACTTCGATCCGACCAAGTTCTTCGACCGCAAGGAGGTGCGGCGCGCGGACCGGTTCGCGCAGCTCGCCGTCGCCGCGGCCACCGAGGCTGTGGCCGACGCGAAGCTCGAGAGCGCGCCCGACCGCGACCGCATCGGCGTGTCGATCGCGACCGCGGGCGGCGGACTGCAGTCGGTCGTGGACACCGCCAACACGATGCAGGAGCGCGGACCGAGCCGCGTGTCGCCCTTCTTCGTGACGATGTACATCGCCAACGCGGCATCGGGGCTCGTCTCGCTGCGCTGGGGCTTCCGCGGCCCGAGCCTCACGCATGTGTCGGCCTGCGCCTCGAGCTCGCACTCGGTCGGCGAGGCGGCGGAGGCGATACGGCGCGGTCAGGTCGACGTCATGGTCGCCGGTGGTGCCGAGGCCGTGATCGTGCCGATCGCGATCGCCGCGTTCAGCAACATGCGCGCGCTCAGCCGGCGCAACGACGAGCCCGAGCGCGCGTCGCGGCCGTTCGACCGCGACCGCGACGGCTTCGTCCTGTCCGAGGGTGCCGCCGTGCTCGTGCTCGAGGACGCCGACCACGCGGCGCGCCGCGGCGCGAAGAGCTACGGCGAGCTCATCGGGTACGGCGCATCCGACGATGCGTATCACATGGCTGACCCCGCCCCCGGTGGCGTCGGCGGCGCGCTCTCGATGCGGGCCGCGCTCGCGAACGCCGGCATCGCGCCGGAGGACGTCGGCTACATCAACGCACACGGCACGTCCACGCCGGCGAACGACCGCGCCGAGACGCAGGCGATCAAGGAAGTGTTCGGGGAGCACGCGTACAAGCTGATGGTGTCGTCCACCAAATCGATGACGGGCCACCTGTTCGGTGCGGCCGGGGCGCTCGAGGCCATCGTCTGCGTGCTGGCGCTGCGGGACGGCTGCATCCCACCCACGATCAACTACGAGACCCCCGATCCGGAGCTGGACCTCGACTACGTGCCGAACCGGTCGCGCGCCGCCAAGGTCGGCATCGCGCTCTCGAACTCGATGGGACTCGGCGGCACGAACGGGTCTTTGGTGTTCCGGGCGCCGTGATCGCACCTCAGCGCGTTCCCGGCAGAGCCCTGCGCTACCGTGGTGCGCCGTGAGGAGCGCTGAGGATCGCGCCGCGGCGCCCCGCCGCCGTGTCGTGGTCACCGGGCTCGGCGCGGTGACGCCGGTGGGGAACGACATCCCGACGACGTGGGACGCGCTCGTGCACGGGAAGAGCGGCATCGCGCGCATCGCGCGCTTCGATCCCGCGCCATACGACTCGCAGGTCGCCGGGGAGGTCCGCGGCCTCGAGCTCGCCGAGTACATGGACCGCAAGGAAGCGCGACGCACCGACCGTTTCACGCATCTCGCGGTCGCGGCGGCGACCCAGGCGCTCCGGGATGCGACGCTCGACAAGGCCGCGGACGGGGACCGTATCGGTACGGCGATCAGCAGCGGACTCGGCGGCATCGCGACGATGGTCGACCAGATCACGGTGATGGAGCAGCGCGGACCCTCGCGTCTCTCGCCGTTCTTCGTGCCGATGCTCATGGCGAACGCGGGCTCGGGACAGGTCGCGATGCAGTTCGGCCTCAAGGGACCGAGCCTGACGCATATCTCCGCATGCGCCTCGAGCTCGCACGCGATCGGTGAAGCGGGGGACATCATCCGCCGCGGCCAGGCCGACGTGATGGTGGCCGGAGGATCCGAGGCCTCGGTCATCCCGGTGATCCTCGGCGCCTTTGCCTCGATGAAGACGCTGACCACGCGTCGCAACGACTCGCCCGAGGCGGCCTCGCGTCCGTTCGACAAGGACCGCGACGGCTTCGTGCTCTCCGAGGGCGC
>DATEDV010000455.1:0-4082 GCA_035281485.1 Candidatus Limnocylindria bacterium
CTCGGTGAGCCAGGTGAAGCCCTGCGGCGAGAGCGGCGCTCCGGTCGATCCGATCGCCCGAATGCGCCCGAGGTCGGCGTGCTTCGCCGGCGTGATGCCGGCCTTCATGCAGGCGTGGACGAACGGCGCGGACGTGCCGAAGTACGTCACACCGAGGTCCGCCGCGGAGCGCCACAGCGTCTCCATGTCCGGATACGCGGGGCTGCCGTCGTACAGGACCGCGGTCCCGCCGCGCAGGAGGATGCCGAGCAGGTAGTTCCACATCATCCAGCCCGTGGTGGTGAACCAGAAGAAGCGATCCTCCGCGCCGAGGTCCTGGTGCAGTGCGAGCGACTTCAGGTGCTCGAGGAGAATGCCGCCCTGGCCGTGCACGAGTCCCTTGGGTAGCCCGGTCGTGCCGGAGGTGTAGAGCACCCAGAGCGGGTGCTCGAACGGGAGTGGAACGAACTCGAGCGGCGCGTCGCGCGATGCGAGCTCCGCCCACGACGTGCGTCGCTGCGTTCGCGTCGTGCTGTCGGGGCGCAGGTAGGGGAGGATGACCGTGGTCACGAGGTCCGGGAGCTGACGCTCGATCTGCGCGACCTCGTCCGTGCGATCGAAGTCGCGCCCACCGTAGCGGTAGCCATCCACGGCGAGCAGCACCTTGGGGCGGAGCTGGCCGAAACGGTCGATCACCGCGCGCGTGCCGAAGTCGGGCGAGCAGCTGGACCAGACCGCGCCCAGGCTGGACGTCGCGAGCAGCGCGACGACCGTCTCGGGGATGTTCGGCAGATACGCGACGACGCGATCGCCGCGTCCGACACCGAGGCGCTCGAGCCCCGCGCGCACCGCCGTGACCTGCCGCGCGAGCTCCGCGTACGTCACCGTCTGGGTCCGGTCGAGGCCGCGCGCCTCGGAGCGCGCGACGATCGCGGGATGGTCGTCGCGCCGCGCGAGCGCGTGTGCCGCGTAGCTCAGCTCCGCGCCGGTGAACCACTCCGCTCCAGGCATCGTGTCGCGCGCGAGCACGCGCGTGAAGCGCTTCGTAGAACGGACGTCGAAGTGGTCCCAGATCGACGACCAGAACCCGTCGAGATCGCCGACCGACCAGCGCCAGAGATCCTGGTAGGTCCCGAAGTCGAGCCGTCTCTCGCGTGCGAGCCACTCGCGATAATGCGTGATGTTCGCGCGAGCGATCGTCGCTTCGCTCGGCCGCCAGATCGTGTCGATGGTCCAATCGTACTTGGCGGCTAGCATCGATCCGTGCGACAGCGCGAGCTCCTCATGCTCTTTGACTACATGTACTGGGCGAATCGGCGAGTCCTCGCGACCGCCGCGAAGCTCACCGATGCGCAGTTCACGCTGCCGTCCGTGATCGCGGGGCGCGACCTCCGCGCGACGCTCGTGCACACGCTCGACGTCGAGATGAGCTGGCGCCGGCGTCTACAGCGGCGACCTGCAGCGGAATGGCAGAAGTCGCTCGCGGTCTCCGATTATCGAAAGGTCGCGACGCTGGCCGACCACTGGAAGCGCGACGAGGCCGAGATGCGCGAGTGGATCGCAACGCTGGACGATGACGCGCTCGCGTGCAATGCGGTCCTCGACCCCGACCCGACGAAAGCGCAGCCGCCCCTCTGGTACTTCCTCGTGCACATGGTCACGCATAGCCACCAGCACGGGGCCGAGTCGGCGCAGCTGCTCACGCAGCTCGGACGATCGCCAGGAGACCTCGACTTCCTCGATTATGCGGACGCGCTGCGCGGGTCAGGTCAGCCCGTCTAGTACGAGCTCCTCGGTGGACGGCGCTGCTCGAAGCAGTCGCTGCAGTACACGGGCTTGTCGCCGCGCGGCTGGAACGGCACGCGCGCTTCCTTGCCGCAGTTGCTGCAGGTCGCGCTGAACATCTCGCGCTGACCGCCGCCGTATCCGCCACCGCCACCGCCGCCACCGCCACCGCCGGCGCGGCGCGCGGCACGATCGGCCGGACAGCGACTCGGTGCGTTCTGCAATCCGCGCGAGGCGTAGAACTCCTGCTCGCCCGCGGTCCAGATGAACTCCTGACCGCAGTCGCGGCAGGTCAAGGTCTTGTCCTGAAAGCTCACGTGATCCGCCCTCCCCTTCGAACGACCGCGCCAGTGTACGTACCTTGTGCAACCTGACCGACGCGACGGCCTCGACGTTTGACGAGCTGCGCATTCGCGCGTACGGTCGGGCGACGATGGCTCAGCGGACCTCCATGTCCATGCCGATGGCCCCCATGGCGGGGCCTGCTACGCGTTTGGGAGGCTGAGCCGACCCGTTCACGCGCGCTGCGGCACGTTCGAGGGCCTCCCGTCTTCGGGAGGCCTTTTGATTTTCAGAGAGGAGTACGGATATGGCGACGACGCTCAAGGAGACCACCGCCCTGCGCGGCCTGCGCTGTCGAGCTTGCGCCGCGCTGCAACCGGCCGACGAGCGCTACGTATGCGGCGAGTGCCTCGGTCCGATCGAGCCTGAATACGACCTCAGCTTCTTCGAGACGGAGACGCTGCGTGCCGATATCGAGCGCGGACCGGCGTCCCTCTGGCGGTATGCGCCGCTGCTGCCCGTTCCCGCGCCGGCGACTCACTGGCCCGTGGGCTGGACTCCGCTCATCGCGGCGCGCCGTCTCGGCGCTGCGCTCGGGATCGAGCGCCTGTATCTGAAGGACGACACCCGCAACCCGACGCTCTCGTTCAAGGACCGTCCCGTGTCCGTCGCGCTCGCGCGCGCGCTCGAGCTCGGACTCGACACGATCGCCTGCGCGTCCACCGGCAATCTCGCGGGCGCGGTCGCCGCGGCCGCGGCGCGCAACGGGCTGCGCGCGTTCGTGTTCGTCCCCGAGGACGTCGGTGGCGCGAAGATCGCGAGCGCGGCCGCGTACGGCGCGACCGTCGTCCGCGTGCGCGGGCCATACGACGCGGTGAACCGTCTCTGCGGGCGTCTGGCGGACGAGTACGGCTGGGGATTCGTGAACTTCACGCTGCGTCCGTACTACGCGGAGGGCAGCAAGACGCTGCTCTTCGAATGTGCCGAGCAGCTCGGTTGGGAGCTGCCGCATCACATCGTCGTGCCGGTGGGCTCCGGCGCGCTGCTCACGCGTCAGGCGACGGCCGCGAAGCAGCTGCGCGAGATCGGGCTCGTCCCGGAGTCGCACTTCCACGTCCACGCTGCACAGCCCGCCGGATGCGCGCCGGTCTCCGACGCGGTCCTCGACAACTGGCGCGCCGTCGCGCCGGTGCGCCGACCGGAGACGATCGCGAAGTCGCTCGCGATCGGCGCGCCAGCCGACGGCGACGGTTCCGTGCGGATCATCCACGACACGCGGGGGTCGGCCGCGTCGGTGACCGACGACGAGATCCGCGAGGGCGCGTCGCTCCTCGCGGCGACCGAGGGCGTTCTGGTGGAGCCGGCCGGCGGCGTTGTCGTGGCGACCGCGAGGCAGCTCGCGGCTCGCGGCGTGTTCCATGCCGGTGAGACCGTGGTGCTCTATCTCACGGGGAACGGTCACAAGGGCGGACCCGAGGAGCGCGCGCTCGGACCGGTGATCGATGCCGATGCGGACGCGTTCCGCCTCGAGTACGAGGAGGTGCTCGCATGAGCGTGACCGTTCGCCTTCCCACGCCACTCCGTTCGGCCGTCGGCGGCGAGCGGACCATCGAGCTGGACGCGACCGACCTCGCCTCGCTGCAGCGCGAGATCGCCGCGCGCTACCCCGAGCTCGGCGCGCGCGTGCTCCGCGACGGCTCGTTCGGCCGCTTCGTCACGGTCTTCGTCGACGGCGAGGATGCCCGCTTCCTCGCGCGGGACGCCGATCTGACCGCGGCGAAGGTCGTGGAGATCCTGCCGGCGATGTCTGGTGGCTAATGCGAAAGGTGGTCATGAGACCACTATTGACAGCGGCAACAAAACCGGAAACAAGACCGGAAGACTCCTTCGGGCGGAGGATCGATGACATGAGCTTGGCGACAGCGTTCGAAGCTGGCGAGATTGTTCGCGAATTGCGCAAGTCCGGGCTGCCGCAAAATGCAATTGCTGAAGCGACTGGCGCCGACGAACGCTCGGTGAGAAATTGGGAGCAGACG
>DATEDV010000456.1:0-2056 GCA_035281485.1 Candidatus Limnocylindria bacterium
CGCAGACAGAGCTTGATGAGCGCGAGCTCCCCCGGCGAGGTGAGCTTCGCGAGGTCCGCGCCCTCGGGCGTGATCCCCCGCTCCGCGGCCGTGCGGAAGATGCTCGCGATCCGGGCGTGCGCGTACTGCACGTAGTAGACGGGGTTGTCGTTCGACTGCTGGACCGCGAGCTCGAAGTCGAAGTCGAGCTGGCTGTCGGCGCCGCGCTGCAGCAGCAGGAATCGCGCGGCGTCCTTCCCCACCGCCTCGAGCACGTCCTCGAGGAGGAGGAACTGTCCGGTGCGCCGGCCCATGCGGACGAGCACGCCTTCGTGGAGGAAGCGCACGAACTGATAGAGCACGACCTCGAATCGCTCGGGGGTGATGCCGAGCACCGGGAGCGCGATCTTCATCTGCTGTAGGTGGTACTGCGTGTTCGCGCCCCAGACGTCGAGCTTGAGGTCGTAGCCGCGCTCCTCGAGGCAGAGGCGGTGGTACGCGATGTCGGTGCCGAGGTACTTCGGATCGCCGTCCGCGTCGACCAGGACCCAGCCCTCGTCGCCCTCGCGGCGGAGGGCGACGGCGTCGGGCGTCTCGAAGAAGATGACGCCGCTCCGGTCGACGATGACGCCTCGCTTCCGCAGCTCGTCGATGGTCTTCTTCAGGTAGCTCGACTCGATGAACGACGATTGCTTGAACCACGTGTCGTACGTGATGCCGAACTTCTTGGTGACGCGCTGCGCGTCGGCGACGACCCAGTCGATGGCCATCGGCGCGAAGACGCGTCCCTGCTCCTCCAGCGAGAGGGCGCGATAGATGTCGCCGTGCCGGTCCTTGATCTCGGCGGCGATGTCCTTCACGTAGTCGCCCTGATACCCGTCGGCGGGCAGCTCGGCGTCCTCGCCGAACAGCTGGCGGTAGCGCACGGCGACCGAGATGCCGAAGCGGACGAACTGCGTGCCACCGTCCTCGACGTAGTACTCGCGGTGCACGTCGGCACCGGCGAACTGCAGCACCGACGAGAGCACGTCGCCCAGCGGGCCACCGCGCGCGTTCGCCAGAGTCAGCGGGCCGGTGGGGTTCGCCGAGATGAACTCGACCTGGATGCGTCTTCCCTTCAGCGTCGACGAGCGGCCGTAGTCCGCACCGTCGGCGACGATCGCGTCGATCTGAGCGCGCAGCCAGTCCTCGTCGAGCCGCACGTTGACGAAGCCGTTCCCGGCCACCTCGGCGGACGCGATCGGCGGACGCAGCTCCATCCGGTCCTTCATCGCCGCGGCGATGTCGCGGGGCGGCTTGCGCAGCGTCTTCGCGAGACGCATGGGTACGCTCGTCGCGTAGTCGCCGTGCGCGGGATTCGCCGGCACCTCCGCTTCGATGGGCACGCCCTCGGTCCCCTGCCAGCCGAGATCGCGCGACGCGCGGGCGAGCGCGTCGGCGAATGCGGCCGCCACGAGGTCGCGGGCGGGAGTGGTCACGCCGCGGAGTCTGGCGCAGCCACGACGACCGCGCCAACGTCGCCGCTCGGCACATGACGGCGGAAGAAGACGACGATCAAGACCGCTGCGACCGCATAGAAGACCACGAGCGTGAAGAGGTTGGCCGTGTATCCCTGCGCGCCGGTGGCTCCGCGGATCGCGCCCGAGATGACCGCGCCGACCGCGGACCCGGCGCTCCACGACAGTGCCGCTATCGCGTTCACACCCGCACGCTCCGCCGGCGTGAACGACGAGAACGTGACCGCGTTCCACGTGGCGCTGGAGCCGTACATGAAGAACGCTCGAAGCGCGAGCGCGGCGATCGCGACGCGCACATCGCCCGTGAGGGCGGCCACGACGGCGAAGGGCAGCGACGCGAGAACGACCGCGACGACCGAAAGGACCGCGCCATACCGGCGCGCGAACACGCGGCCGTGCACGAGAGCGCCGAGGCTGCCCGCGACCGCGATCGCGCCGAGCACCACGCCCAGCGCGGCGAAGGGCACGCCGTAGCGCTCCGCGAAGAAGAGATTCGTGAACGGCAGGAAGCTGCCCGCGCCGAGTCCGAACACGAACTCGACCGTGAGGAACCGCGCGAG
>DATEDV010000457.1:0-3904 GCA_035281485.1 Candidatus Limnocylindria bacterium
CGCTGGTAGAGCAGGCCGAGCGCGGCCGAGGAAGCCTGGCGCGACTGCTCGAGACGCTCTCCGCGAACGACGAGCGCCGCCTTCACGAGCTCCGGGGGGATCGCGGGATCGCGCGCCGCGAACGACACGCGTATGAGGCTCGTGCCGAGGGTCTGGACATTGAAGCGCCTGCGCACGTCGTCGATGAACTCGTCCTGATCGGCGGCGCCATCGAAGGCCGCTTTCAGCGACGTGCGACCCACGACGTTCTCGAGGAAGCTCCGCGTCGTCAGAAGCTGCTTCAGGACCTCGGCCTGCTGGGCGGCAGCGGTCTGCAGCATGGCGATGTTCGGGTCATCGGGATCGGTGACGCTCAGCGCCGGCGACGCGCGGACCGTCCAGATCGTCGCGTTGGATTCGTACGTGTTCCTGTACTCGTCGACGGCCGCCGCAAGACCGGCGCCCCACAGGATGATCAGGATCGCCACGAGCACGACGCGGAATGCGCGTGCCGTGGCGAGATACGACTGCACTGGTGCCGACCGTACGCACTGGGCATTGAACCGGGTTGGGCCGGTCCATTGACCAAGGCGCACGCCGCGCGGCGACCCTGGCCCGCGCCGAGCGCCGTCGGGCGCCGGGAAAGCGCGACCCTTGCTCGCTCGCTTGCCGGCGGCTCAATGCGCGCGCCGAGACCGCCTCAAGGGAAGCCCAATACGTTCGCGCCGCATGCAGTGGTCGTCGTCCCGAGGGTCCCCCGGCTCGCGTGAGCCCACACGTGTGGCCATCATCGGCTGCGGAGCCGCCGTCGCCGGACTTCACGCCAGCGCGCTGGGAAAGCTCGAGTCGCGCGGGGCCGCCCGCGTCGTCGCGCTGGTCGATCCCGACCGCTCCAGGACCGCGGCGCTCGCGCGGCGCTTCCGTTCCGCGCGACCGTTCGTCACCGCGGCGGACGCCCTCGCGTCGACCGCTCCCGCGCTCACGATCGTCGCTTCGCCGCCGCCGCTCCACGCCGAGCACGCGGTCGCCGCACTCACGGCGGGAAGCCACGTGCTGTGCGAGAAGCCCATGGCGATCCGCGCGGCTGATGCCGAGCGCATGGTCGCGGCCGCGGAAGCCGCCGAGAGGCTGCTCGCGATCGGCATGACCCGGCGGATGTCCACGGCTCTGCTCGAAGCTCGAGCACTGATCGGCTCCGGAGCGCTCGGCGACGGCGTCCGCTTCGCCTACCGCGACGGCGCCGTGTACGACTGGCCCGTGAGCACGAGCGCGCCGTTCAGCCGAGCGACCGCCGGTGGAGGTGCGCTCATCGATCTCGGCTCGCATGCGATCGACTACCTGAGCGCTCTCTTCGGCAGACCGAGCGTCACGGCCTACGCCGATGACGGCCAGGGCGAGGGCGTCGAGGCGAACTGCGTCGTCGATCTGGCGTTCCCGGCCGCGACCGGCTTCGCGCAGCTCTCCTGGAGTCAGCCGCTGGTGACCGGCGTCCACGTCGTCGGCGCCGCGGCCGAGCTGCGGCTGAATCCATACCGACCCGACCTGCTCCTCTGGCGTCCGCGCGGTGGGAGGTGGCAGGCGCGACAGACCGCGGTGACCCTGCCGCGCGACGCGGAGCCGCGTCCCGAGCGCGGCGTGCCGCGGACCTACTACGAGGCGATCCACTACCAGCTCGTACAGGTACTTCGCGCCATCCTCCACGGCGAGCCTGTGCCCGTCGACGGCGAACAGGGCCTGAGCGCGGTGCGGGCCATCGACGCCTGCTACCGCATCGCGGTGCCACTGCGCCTTCCGTGGCTCTCGGCCGAAGAGCAGGCGCTGGCCGACGAGCGACATTGGAGTCGGCAGCGGTGGCTGGCGGCGTAGCGATCGTCGGCGCCGGCGGTTTCGTCGGCGCACGACTGCTCGAGATGACCGCGCTCGCCGGCCGCACCGACGTCGTACCGATCGTGCGCGCGTTCCGTAGCGTGGGCCGCAGCGCGCACCTCGGCGTGCGTCACCGGATCGCCGACGCCTTGCGCCCGGACACGCTCACCGGCGCGCTGGCCGGCTGCGACGTCGTGGTGAACCTGACGACCGGCCGGCCATCCGACATCGTTGCCGTCACGCGGAGCGTCTACGACGCCGCGGTCGCGGTCGGCGCTCGGACGGTCGTCCACATGAGCTCGGCCGCGGTGTACGGGCAGGTCGATCGGCCGGGTCTGCCGGATGACGCGCCGCCGCCGCCCGACCACTGGATGCCGTACGCACGCCAGAAGGGGCTGGCCGAGAGCTTTCTCCGCGCGCGCATGGGGCACTCGCGACCGGCGATCGTCGTGCTCCGGCCGAGCCTGGTCTGGGGTCCCGGCTCACCGTGGGTGCTGGGGCCGGCGAACGAGATCCTGTCCGGATCGGCGTACCTCGTCGGAGACGGCGCGGGCGTATGCAACCTCATGTACGTCGACAATCTCGTGCGCAGCATCCTCGCGGTCGTCGACGACCCCGAACCCGCGCCCGGCTTCTTTCATGTCGGCGACGATGCGGACTTGACGTGGCGCGAGTACTACGCCGCGCTTGCCGCGGGGCTCGGCGTCGACGCGGCGACCATCCATGCAGTTGCGATGGCGCGCTACCGCATCGGTCCGCGCGATGCCCTCGAGACGCTGCGGTCCAGTCCCGCGTACACGTGGCTGAAGGAACGGATCCCTCTCGAGACCCGCAGTCTCGTCAAGCTGAGGCTGGCCCGCGGGCGCCGGGGTGCAGAGGCGCAGCCGAACGCCCGGCCAACGGTGACGCGCGCGATGTGGGACCTGCAGACCACCCGCTACCCACTCCCGACCGACGCCTTCCGTGCGGCGTACGGGCATCACAACGAGACGTCGTTCGCCAGCGGGCTCTCGGCGTCGCTGGAGTGGCTCGGCTTCATCGGTGTTCGTGGACCGGATCGTCCGGCGATGCGGCCGAATTGAGGCTGAATTGACAGCACGCAGGCGCTCTCATCACGGCGTGGCGACGAACGTGGGTCGTCGGCGGGCGGTCGGCGTATGGCGCTAGCCATGCGCCAGGGCGTCAAGCGGGCGGTCATCGCCGCCGGGCTCGAAGCACCGGCGCGCGCGCTCGTGACGCGGATCCGTCGTCGCTCGCGCGTCTGGGACCGGACCATGAAGGACTACGAGCACCGCCGGATGCTCCTCGCGTTCGCGCTACCGAGCGACGCGAACTGCGTCGATGTCGGGGCCGCGAATGGCTTCGTGCTCGAGACGATCCTTCGCGTCGCACCGCACGGACGTCACATCGCGTACGAGCCGCTGGCGGAGTTCCACACGCAGCTCGCGTCGCGTTTTCCGCAGGTCGACGTCAGACCGGTCGCTCTGTCGGATAAGGCCGGCGAGGTGACGTTCACGCACGTGACGGACAGGCCGCACGTCAGCGGCTTCAGCGCGCGCGACTATCGTGAGAGCGGCCGCAAGCTCGAGACGATCCGCGTGCGCACGGCGCGGCTCGACGACGATCTGCCCGAGGGCTACGTCCCCGACCTCCTCAAGGTCGATGTCGAGGGCGCGGAAGAGCTCGTCTTCAGAGGTGCGCTGCGCACACTGCAGCGCCACCGTCCGATCGTGGCGTTCCAGCACGGACGGGGTTCCGCTGAGTACTACGGGACGAAGCCCGGCGACATCTTCCGCCTGCTCACGGCCGACGCGGGTCTGCGCATCTTCGACATGGATGGCGGCGGCCCGTACACGCTGTCGGCGTTCGAGACGGCCTACGAGACCAACGCGCACTTCCACTTCGTCGCCAGGACCTGAGCGCGATGAGCTCCCAGCTGCAGCGCGATCTCACAGCGGGCCGTCCGGTCATCACCGCCGAGCTCGCCGTGCCGGCCACCGTCTCGCACGAGCTGATCATCGAGCGCGCCAGAGGCCTGCTCCGTCCGCAGATCGTCGCC
>DATEDV010000458.1:0-2400 GCA_035281485.1 Candidatus Limnocylindria bacterium
CTCCTCGGCCGCCGTCTACCGCCGCATGGAGTGCGAGCGCGCGTGCAACTGGAAGCTCGTGATCGAGGCGTTCCTCGAGAGCTACCACATCCGCGTCCTGCACCGCGATTCGATCTACCCGTACTTCGTCGACGCGCAGGCGGTCACCGACACGATCGGTCCGCACATCCGCTCGGCGGTGGCGCGACGCGGCATCGAGTCCGGACCGGTGTGGTCGGACGACCCGCGCGAGGTGCGCGACCGCGTCGCCTACACGCACTTCCTGTTTCCCAACACGGTGCTGATCTTCCACCCCGACTACGCGAGCGCGATCTCGCTGTACCCGCTCGCGCCGGGCCGCACGCGCTGGATCCACACCATGCTGGTGCCGGCCTCGAAGCGCGCGGACGACTGGGCGCCGCACTGGGAGAAGACCCTGGCGCTGATGGAGGGCAACGTGTTCCAGCGCGAGGATCTCTACGCGGCCGAGGGCATCCAGGAAGGGCTCGCCAGCGGCGCGAATCCGCACGTGCGGTTCGGGACGCTGGAGTTCCAGTGCGCGGCGTTTCATCGGTCGATCGAGGAGCGGTTGGGTGCCTGATATCCCCTCCCCCGCGTGCGGGGGAGGGAAATGCCTGCGTAGCAGGCGAGGGTGAGGGCTACCGCCGAAGCCGAACGTCGTGCCGCTTCGGCGCGGGCCCTCACCCTCGCTCGCGTCGCTCGCATTTCCCTCTCCCGCACGCGGGAGAGGGATCTCAGGCTCTCAACATCCGATCGAAACCAAAACTCCTCGGCTGCACCACGTTTTTCGGATCGCACTCGCGCTTCCGCGCCGCGAGCCGCGCCAGGCGCTCCTTCGGCGTCCTCCGCAGGAACTCGTCCGCCCACTTCGGTCCGACGCCGTGCTCCGCGCTGTAGGTGCCGCCGCAGGCCTGCGTCACGTCGAACACCAGCGTGGTCAGTCGCGCCGCGTCCGGCGCCACCGGCGCGCCGGCGCCGCCGATCAGGTGCAGGTGCGCGCCGCCGACGCCCGCATGCCCGAAGGCCACGAGCTGCACGTCGGGCCGCGCGGCCGCGAGCTCGCGTGCGAGGCGATCCAGGTACTCGCCGAACACGGCGACCGGCGTGGCCGTGTCGAACGACAGCCGCCCGCCGCCGAGCGCGCGCATCTCGAGGTTGCTCGACTCGGTGACCGAATGCCGGATCTTCTTGAGCGCCGGCAGAGGCGCGTAGCCGATCGCCTCGTCGGGCAGGCCCGCGCGCCCGGACATGAATTCGTAGAGCCGCTGCGAGAGGTCGGCGTCGCGATCCTCGGACTTCACCTGCAGCAGCACCGCGTACGGCGCGTCGGGCAGCGACTCGAACGGCAGCCGCACGTCCGCACCGCGGTGCTTCACGACCAGGCCCAGCGAGGAGCGCGACAGGAACTCGTACTCCTCGATGTCGGCGCCGAACTCCGCACGCGCGCGCTCGAACAGCGCCATCGCCTCGGCCATGTCGCCGACGACGACCATCGCGCCCTCGCGCTGCGCCGGGATCGCGTGCGTCTTCAGGCGCACGCGCGTGACGACGCCGAACACACCCTGCGTGCCGATCAGCCCCCAGGCTTCCGGCAGGCGCGTCGAGTCGATCGCGAGCGTGGTCGGTGCGGGCCGCGACCACGGCTCGCTGCGCGACGTGCCCGCGTCCGCGCCGCGCCCCCAGAAGCCGAATGCCGCATCCGCCATGTGCGCGGCCGTGCCGTAGCACACCGCGTTCGCGCCGGCCGACGCGTTCGACACGCAGGCGCCGACGCTGGCCGTCGCGGTCGAGCCCATCTCCATCGGGAACATGCGGCCGAGCGGCGCGAGGATGCCGTTGAGGGTGTCGACCGCGACGCCCGCCTCGGCCTCGACGACGAGGCCCTCCGTCGCCGGCCGCCCGCGCTCCGACCACCATGCGAACAGGCGGTCGCGCGCGGCGTCCGCGTCGGCGGCCGCGGACAGGTCGCACGACGCGCCACCGGCGAGCTCCACGCGCAGCACGCGCTTGAGCCGTTCCAGCGAGAGCACGATCTCCCCGTCGGGGCGCTGCGCCTCGACCAGCCCCGTACGCCCCGCGCACAGGACGTAGTGCAGGGCGTCCTGGTTCGCGGTCTCGAGCGCCGCCTGCACCTCGCCGGCGTCGCGCGGCACGAGGACCGCCGCGGCCCGGCCCGGGGCGCCCCGTTCGGGGATCTCGTAGGGCGCACGCCGCTCGGGCGCCTCGAGCAGGCGCTCGCCGAAGCGTTCACGCAGGTGCGACAGCTCGGTCACGGGATCGGGAAATGCGTCATCCGGGAGGCGAATTGTACGGGAAGGTGTCCGTACGCCTGCGGCGTGTCATCGCGAACTGCTAGGATTTTTCGTGATCCAGCTCCATTCGGAACCGATTTCCACGTGA
>DATEDV010000459.1:0-2533 GCA_035281485.1 Candidatus Limnocylindria bacterium
CAAGGAGCGGCGTCTCCCCGGCTGCCTTCAGGCGCTTCGCGAGCTTCGCGGCCGTGGTGGTCTTGCCGCTGCCGTTGACGCCCACGACGAGCACGACGCGCGGGCGCCGCTCCGACCCGCGCAATGCGCTGTCCTTCCCCGCCAGCTCGGCGACGAGCACGTCGCGCACAGCGTCGAGTGCCTTCGGCACTGTCTTGAGCTCGCCGGTCGCGGCGAGATCGCGCACCTGCGCCATGAGCGGGTCGACGAGCGACACGGAGAGATCCGCGCGGAGCAGCCCCTCCTCCAGCTCATCGAGGAACTCCGGCGTGAGCGGCTCCTCCTGCCTCCGACCGAATAGGCGGCTGAGGAAGCCGCCCCGCGTCTTCGCGAGGCCCTGCTGGAGGCTCACCGCCCCACCCTAACCGGCGCGCTCGCGCTGCTCGTCCAGCTCCGACAGCCTGAGGGAGATCACCTTCGAGACGCCGCCGTCGTCCATCGACACGCCGTACAGCATGTCGGCCGCTTCGATGGTCCCGCGGTTGTGGGTGATCACGACGAACTGCGTCCGGTCCGTCAGCTCGCGGAGCGCCTGCGTGAATCGCCCGACGTTGCGCTCGTCCAGCGCCGCGTCGACCTCGTCCAGCACGCAGAACGGTGCGGGCTTGACGCGGAGGATCGCGAGCAGCAGCGCGGTCGCCGTGAGCGCGCGCTCGCCACCCGAGAGCTGCGCCAGGCTACCGATGCGCTTCCCCGGCGGCCGCGCGTAGATCTCGATACCGGGATCCTCCGGGTCCTCCGAAGTGCGCAGTGAGGCCTGCCCGCCGTTGAAGAGACGCTGGAAGAACACACCGAACTCGCGGTCGACCGCCATCAGCGTCGTCGCGAACTGCTCCGCGATCGTCGCGGCAAGGTCCTCGGCGAGCGCGCGCAGGTCCGCCATCGCCTTCTCGAGGTCCGCGCGCTGCGTCGTCAGGAACTCGTAGCGCTGTCCGATCTCGTTCAGCTCCGTGGCCGCGAGCGGGTTCACCGGCTCGAGCGCGATGAGCCGGCGGCGAAGGCGCTGCAGCGCCGCGAGCGTGCTCCCCTTCTCCTTCTCGTCGCCGTCGTCCTCGATGGCGATCGACTCGGGATCCGGCAGCGGCTCGTCCTCGGGCAGGCCGAGCTCCGCGCGGACCTGCTCCTCGAGCAGACGCAGCGCGCCCGCGGCGCGCTCCTCTTCGACCGCGAGCTTGCCGCGCTCGCCGCGCAGCTCAGCGAGCCGCTCGCGCGCCTTCGCGAGCCGCTGCTCCGACTCGCGCCGCGAGCCCTCGGCCGCCAGCGCGCGCTGCCGTGCGAGCTCCGCCGACCGCTCCGCCTCGCGCGCATCCGCGGCGGCGGTGCCGAGCTCGCCCTGCGCGGCGTCGAGCCTGACGCGCGCATCACGTTCCTGCGCCGCGAGCGCGCGCAGCCGTTCCTCGTCCGCGGCGATCCGCCGCTCCGCCGCTCCGATCTGCTCGTCGAGCGTGTCCCGCAGGCGCACCAACGAGCCACGCCGCTCCTCACTTGTGGCCGCGTCGAGCCGGGCGGCCTCGGCCCGCTGCGCCGCCGCGCCGTGCGTATTGGACGCCGTCTGCTCGGCGCGCTCGGCTTCTGCGAACGCCGTCGCGGCCTCGCCACGAGCCTTCGCCGCGACGGTGCGTTCTGCGGACAGCTTCTCGCGGCGCTCGAGGATCTCGCCGCGCTCGCGCTCGACCGATGTCGCTCGCGCGTCGGCGACGCGCACAAGGTCGCGCACGTCGGCGTCGGTCGACGCGAGCTCGTCGACCACGCGCTCCGCATCGCCGCGCGATCGCTGCGCTTCGTCGAGGTGACGCTCGAGGTCGGCAGCTCGCGTCTCCGCGCCGGCGCGCTCCTGCTGCAGCTGGACGAGTGCGCGTTCGGCTCCCGCGAGCTCCTCGCGCAGCCGGGACGCCATGCCGCGCAGCTGGGCACGCGCTTCCTGCTCGGCCTTGCGCCGCCCGTCGGCGAACCGCACCAGCCCGGGGAGCACGAGCAGCCCGCTGGGAGCGACGACGACACCCGCGCGGAGCGCAGCCGCGGCTGCGATCGCCGACGCATCGTCCTCCGCGACGAAGATGGCGACGTCCGCCGCCAGACGGCGGCAGCCGCGCGGCGCCTCCGCGACCGCTTTCGTCGAGGTGACCGCGACGTCACCGAGCGCGGCCGCGACCGCATCCGGCACCGAAAGGCGCTCATGGAGCCAGGTGAATCCGGCCGGCAGCTTCGCCCGCGCGGCCCCAGCGTCACGTGCCGCGAGCTCACCCTCGGCCCGCTCCGCCGCCTCGCGCAGCGCGCTCGTCTGACCGCGAACGAGGGCGAGGTCGCCGTCGATCCGCTGCAGCTCGTTCCGGGCGGCCGCGGCACGTGCGGCCGCGGACTCGACCGCGCGCGCGGCGGCCGCGACCTTCTCGCGCGCCTTCTCGAGATCGACGGCGATGCGCGCGCGCTCGCGTTCGTGGCGCGAACGCTCCGCCGCGATCTGGGACGCGACGCCGCTCAGCTCCTCGTCGCG
>DATEDV010000460.1:0-2035 GCA_035281485.1 Candidatus Limnocylindria bacterium
CGTCGAGCACGCGAGCACCGGCGAGCGCGCCCGCGCGCTCTTCGCGGAGGTCAAGCCGGCGCTCGTCGTGCTCGATCTGGGGCTGCCCGACGCCGATGGCGTCGATCTCTTCACCGAGCTCCGCGGTCGCGCGGACACGCCGGTGATCGCCCTCACGGCCCGCGCCGAGGACGCGCAGCGCATCGCGGGTCTCGACGCCGGCATGGACGACTACGTCGCGAAGCCGTTCAACCCGCGCGAGCTCGTCTCGCGCGTCCGCGCGATCCTGCGGCGCGCGTCGGGCATGCCCGGCGGCGGAAGGGTGCTTCGGGTCGGGAACCTCAGTGTGGATCCCGCGCGTCACGAGGTCCTCGTCGACGGTCGCGCGGTGTCGCTGCGGGCGAAGGAGTTCGAGCTGCTCGAGGCATTCTGCCGCCAGCCCGGCATGGTGCTCACGCGCGACCGTCTGCTCGAGGATGTCTGGGGATTCGCGTACCCCGGCGAAACGCGGACGGTCGACGTCCACGTCAAGCAGCTGCGCGACAAGCTCGCGGGCGCGGACGCCAAGATCGAGACCGTCTGGGGCGTCGGGTACAAGCTCGTCGCCCCGACGAGCTGATGCTGCGGAGCGTCGCGAGCCGGCTGTTCTTCTCCTATCTCGCCGTCGTGGCGGTCGGGCTGGTCGTCGCTGCGATCACCGCGTCCGGACTGCTGATCCGCTACGAGAACGACGTGCTGCGTCTGCGGCTGCAGGAGCTCTCGGCCCCGCTGCTCACGGCGATGCAGACCGGCCTGCGCTCCGGACAGCAGCCACGCGACGTCATCGAGACGCTCGCGGAGCAGGCGGCGTCTGCGGAGGCGCGTCTTCTCGTGCTCGCCAGCAACCGGCGTGTGCTCGTCGACAGCGAGAACGCGCTGGTGAGCCAGACGCTGCCAACTCCGACGCAGGCCAACTTCGGCGCGTTCGTCGACCGCGACGCCCAGTGGCTCTTCGTGCAGCAGGCGTTCCGGCCGGGCGCGGTCGGTGGCAACCCGGCGATCATCGTCGTCGCGCGCGAGCGCGCGGCGTTCGGCGACGCGCTCCGCGCGCTGCTGCCCTCGCTGCTGGTCGCGGCCGTCGTCGCGGCCGGTTTCGCGCTCATCATCGCGGGGCTGCTGTCGCGGACGATCACGCGGCCGCTGCGCGAGCTCGCCGGCGGCGCTCGACGCTTCGCGCACGGTGAGTACCGGACGCGCGTGCCCGTCGCCGGTCCCGGCGAGGTGGCCGAGCTCGGCGGCGCGTTCAACGAGATGGCCGGCGAGATCGAGCGCGCACGCGATAGCGAGCAGGCGTTCCTCGCGGACATCTCGCACGAGCTGCGCACGCCGCTCACCTCCATCCAGGGATTCGCGCAGGCGATCGCCGAAGGGGAGGCCGCCGGAGAGGCAGCCGCGCCGGCCGCGAAGATCATCCAGCGCGAGTCGCGCCGCCTCATCCGCATGGTCGAGGGGCTGCTCGAAGTGGCGAAGCTGCAGGCAGGCGGACCCGAGCTCGCACGCGAGCGCGTCGAGGCGACCCTGCTGGTGAAGGGCGCGGTGGCGGCGCTCGAGGTACAGGCGCACGAGGCGGGTGTGGCGTTCGATGTCGCCGCCGGCGGATTGCCCGCGGTACGCGGCGATCCCGACAAGCTCGCGCAGCTGTTCACGAACCTCATCGACAACGCGGTCAAGCATTCCCCGCGCGGCACGACGGTCACGGTCCGCGGCGCGCGTGAGGACGGCGAGGCGGTCCTCCGCGTGCGCGATGCGGGGTCCGGCCTACCGGGTGGCGCGCAGACGCGGCTGTTCCGACGCTTCTACCGCGGCGAGAACGCGCAGCGCGACGGCGCCGGCCTCGGCCTCGCGATCGCCCAGGCGATCGCCGCCGCGCACGGCGGCACCATCACCGCGCGCAACGTCGACGAGGGCGGCGCGGAGTTCACGGTCCGACTGCCCGCTGCCTAGTGGCGGGCACTGCTGCCCCGCCGGTTCCGACGGGCAGCCGAGCCGGCGCGCGGTCCGCGGCACTCGTCCGTAT
>DATEDV010000461.1:0-3450 GCA_035281485.1 Candidatus Limnocylindria bacterium
AGCGCCGCGCACGACGAGACCATGATCTGCGCGGCGGAGAGATCGCCGTCGTCGATGAGATGAGCCGCGAGCGCGACACCGAAGAAGGCGACCGCGATGTAGCGGAGCTGTCGCGCGCCGTTCGCGGCGAGCGTGGTGACCGCGACGATCGCGAGCAGCAGCACTAGCCCACCGCCCAGACGAGCAGCGTCGCGATGAGGATCAGCGCGAGCCAGACGCCCGCGCGCTCCTCGAACAGCGTGAAGACCGCGGAGAACGTCGTCGCCGCGCCGGCCAGCGCGCGGAACGCCGCTGCCGCGATCGGGACGGGATCGAAGCCCGAGACGACGCGGTCGAGTCGCGTGCCGACGATCGTGAACTCAGGCACCAGCACGCGCACCGCGCGTGCGACGACGACGAGAAGCGTCGCGAACACCGCGACGAGCGGCACGAGCGTCACGATCTCGTCGACGCTCTTTGTGATCGGACGCGCGAAGGCGACGGTCAGCGCCTCAAGCATCGGAAGCGCCAGCGTGAGGGCGACGAGGATCGTCCCCAGGAACGAAGCGATCGATGCCGAGACGTCGAGGTCGGCGGGGACGGCGGCGATGCTCAGCCTGCGCCCGGCATGCGCCAGCTCCAGGCCCACGATCGCGGCCGCCGCGATGAGGGCGAGCACGACAGTGAGGAGGTCCGGGGCCTCCAGCGCGCCGACGCCGATGGTCATCGCGCCGGCGGCGATGACGGTCGAGCTCGCCATCGCGGTGATGTACGACCGATGCGGTGGCATCCAGAACGCGTCCGTGGCGGCTGCGAGCGCCCCGCCGGCCAGGACGATGAACGCGCCCGCGATCGCTGTCGGCGACCCGGTCGCGAGCGCGATCCATAGCCCAACGAGGACGACGTCGTAGCGGGAGGTCGGCCACTGCTCCGGCAGCGCGAGCGATACCGCGGCCGCGTAGGCCAGCGTGAGAAGCGACGCGACGAGGACGAGATGGCTCCAGTGCGCGAACGGGTACAGGAGGAGGAGCACGCACACCAGGATCGACAGCACGATGCGCCGGCGGAGCCCTGGCCTGCCGCGCCGCGCGATGAAGCGAAGCGCGAGAACGCCGACAACGACAGCGATGACCGCCGGCGAGATGATCGCGGGCAACCCGAGCGTCGCGATGTCGATCCGCGTGACGCCGAGCAGCCGCACGAGGACGATCGTCGCTCCGAGTCCCGCCGGCATGGTGAGCAGACCGCGGATGCTCTCGCGCTCTCCGGCTTCCTCATGGCGGTAGCCCCACGGTACGAATGGGTACAGCCCTGCGAAGAGCGCGGCCCCGAGCGAAGCCGCGAGCACGACTCCCGGTGTGACCGCATCGGCCGAGATCGCATCGAAACGGAACGACGCGCCGCCGAAGCGAGAGATGAGCAGAGCGGCGACGACGAATCCCTGCACACCCGCGGCGAGATATCCGGTGATGCGCGCGACCGCCGCCGCAGGCGATACGAGCATCGCGATGAACGAGGTCACACCCGCGAGCGCGCCGAGGACGACGATCGCCGCGATGAGGTCGTCGGTCATCGCGAGCGCGATGAAAATGAGACCGTTCAGGAAGATCATCGGTCGCAAGAGCTGGTGGCGGGCACTCACACGCGTCGCGGCGACCAGAGCGGCCGCGATGTAGAGGCCGCCGAGAGCGGTACCAATGGCCGCCAGACCGTCCATCCGATACGAAGCTTGGATGGTCGGCCCCCCTACCGCCGACCATTCGTACAGCGCGTGTCCGCCGGTGCGCTCCTGGGGCCCCAATGCGACATACATAAGGAGTGGTGCAAGCCCGGCGATCACGCAGCAGGCCGCCGCCAGGGGCGTCCGCGAGCGCGGCGCGTGACGCGGCACGACAAATGCGAACGCGAGCGCGGCAAGTGAGATCGTCATAACGAACAAGATCAACTCGGCGCGCACGAGCATTGGGGTAAGGTAGCCCAAGTGGATCTGCGTTTACTGCCGCAGCAGCAGCTCAAAGTCACTCCGAAGCAGATCGCCGCGAACACGATCCTGCAGATGTCCTCGCTCGAGCTTCAAGAGGCCATCAACGCCGAACTGCAGGAGAATCCCGCGCTCGATCTAGAGGAGCAGCAGGTCTGTCCGCTGTGTGGGCAGCCGCTGCCCGGTCGCGTCTGCCTCAACTGTTTCGGCCTCGCGAAGGCGCCGCGGCAGAACGATCCGGAGACGGAGCCGCTCGAAGGCACGAGCCTCATGCAGCGGGACGACGAGGGCGATGAGTTCGATCCCGTCGTCCGCGCCGAGTCCGAACAGACGCTCGCTGAGTGGCTGTCGTGGAACGTTCGCGTGCTCGTGCCGGCGCGTTTGATGCCGGTCGCCGATTACCTCATCGGAAATATCAACGAGAACGGCTATCTGGACCCGGGCATCACGATCGAGGATGCCGCGAGCACGATGAAGGTGTCGGTCGCAGACGCGATGCGCGCGCTCCGTGCCATCCAGTCCGTCGAGCCGTGGGGGATCGGCGCACGCGATGTCCGCGAGTGCCTGCTGATCCAGATGCAGCACCTCGAGGAGATCGGGGAAGAGGTCCCGCCACATGTGCGCGAGATCGTCACGGACCACTTCCGCGAGCTGGGGGAACACAAGTTCGGCGATGTAGCCCAGGCGCTCCACATCACCCGCGACGAGGTGCAGAGCGTCTTCGACTACATCAAGGACAACCTGAATCCACACCCGGCGCAGGGTTTCGCGGCCGGACCCGATGGCACGAGCATCGGCGGCCGCGAGGTGGGTCTGCGGCCGGACGTGATCATCACCAAGTCGGAGAGCGGCCAGTACGAGGTCGAGGTGATCGAGTCGCGGCGCTTCTCGCTGCGCGTCAACCCGGTCTACCGGCAGCTGCAGATACAGGTGCAGGCGGCGCGCAAGGAAGGCTCGAGCACGGTCCCGATGAACGACGAGGACCGGCAGCACATCCGTGAGTACGTGACGCGCGCGAAGTTCTTCATCGACAACATCAACCAGCGCCGTCAGACCATCCTTCGCATCACCGAGGTCATCGTCGAGTGCCAGCACGACTTCCTGGAGCACGGCATCCAGTCGTTGCGGCCCCTGACGCGTGCGGAGGTGGGTGAGCGGATCGGCATGCACGAGTCCACCGTGAGCCGCGCGACGGCCGGGAAGTTCGTGCTCCTTCCGAGCGGCCAGGTGGTCCCCTTCGCGATGTTCTTCACCGCGTCGCTCGGCACGAAGGACGTGATCAAGGAGATCATCGACGCGGAGGATCGCGGCAGGCCCTTCTCCGATCAGGAGATCGTCGAGAAGCTCAGCGACAAGCACGGCATCAAGCTCGCGCGGCGGACCGTGGCGAAGTACCGCGAGGAGCTGAAGATCCTGCCGGCGCGCTTACGGAAGCACGCCTAGGCCGCGCGGCCTAGTTGCGCGCGCTGGCCTTGAGCGAGCTGTTGCCC
>DATEDV010000462.1:0-2030 GCA_035281485.1 Candidatus Limnocylindria bacterium
CTGCGCACGATCCACCGCGTGGCGCTCTGCTACGGCGAGGACCTGCGCGACGCGGATCGCCGCCGCATGGCGATCGGCATCTTCGCGCTCGCGTCGGCCAACAGCCTCGAGGAGAAGCAGGTCGCGGTCGGCGCCTTGCGCGACTATCACCCCGAGCGCCTCGACGAAGCGGCGTGGCGCGACGGCGTCGAGCGCGCGGCGGAGCGCGAGCTGGCGAAGGAGGCGGCCGTGTTCTCGCTGCAGAACCTCGCGCAGCGCCTGGGCATCAACCTCGGCAAGCGCAAGGTCGCGGGTGTCGTGCCCGTGCTCGGCGCGGTGATCGGCGGCTCGGTCAACGCCTGGTACCTGTGGGACGTGGCGCAGGTGTCGCGCTACGTGTTTCAGGAGCGCTGGCTCGTCGACCGTTATTCAGCCGCCGCGCTGACGAAAGCCACCGTCGCCCTGGCGAAGCCTTAGGAGTCGTCCGCGCCGGTAGAATTGCGGCATCGCAGCATCCGCTCACCGGCCATGTCGAATCCCCCGCAGTCCCCTCATCACGTCGTCATCGTCGGCGGCGGCTTCGGCGGCCTGCACGCGGCGCGGGCGCTGGGCAAGTCGGGTCGCCGCGTGACCCTGGTCGACAAGCGCAACTTCCAGCTGTTCCAGCCGCTGCTCTACCAGGTCGCCACCGGCTCGCTCACGACCGGCGACATCGCGATCCCGCAGCGCGTGGTGCTGCGCAAGTACCCGAACATCCACTGCTACGCGACGACCGCGTACGACGTCGATCCCGCGCGCAAGGTGCTGCTGCACGAGTTCGGCGAGCTGCCCTACGACACGCTGATCGTCGCCACCGGGGTGAAGCATCACTACTTCGGCCGCGACGAGTGGCGCGCGTTCGCGCCCGGCCTGAAGACGGTGGAGCACGCCATCGAGATCCGCCGCCGCATCTTCAACGCGTTCGAGCTGGCGGAGCTGGAGACCGACGAGGCCGCACGCCGCGACCTCATGAGCTTCGTGATCGTCGGCGGCGGCCCGACCGGCGTCGAGCTCGCGGGCGCGATCGGCGAGCTCGCGAACCGCACGATGGTCGACGACTTCCGCGCGATCGATCCACGCAAGGCGAAGATTCTGCTGGTCGAGGGCGCGCCGGAGATCCTTCCGCTGTTCCCGCCCAAGCTGCGCGCCGCCGCGCGCCGGCATCTCGAGGAGCTCGGCGTCGAGGTGCAGACCCGCACGCTGGTCGAGGACGTGTCGGAGGACGGGGTGCGCACGCGCTCGGGCGACACGGTCGCCTCGGTGCGCGCGAAGACGGTGCTGTGGGCCGCGGGCGTGCGCGCGTCGCAGTTCGGCGAGGTGATCGCGGAGCGCACCGGCGTCGGCCTCGACCGCTCGGGCCGCGTCGCGGTGCGCGCCGATTGCTCCGTGACGGGCCACGACGACGTCTTCGTGATCGGCGACCTCGCGCGCATGACCGATGCCGCGGGTCGGGACGTCCCCGGTCTCGCGCCCGCGGCGATCCAGCAGGGCGAGTACGTCGCGAAGGTGATCCGCGCGCGGCTCGCCGGCAAGGCGGCGCCGGCGCCGTTCCGCTACAAGGATCTCGGCACGATGGCCGTGATCGGCATGAACCGCGCGGTGGGCGACCTGCGCTTCATGCAGGTGACCGGCGCGTTCGCGTGGTTGATGTGGGCATTCGTGCACATCCTCGCATTGATCGACGGGGCGCAGCGCCTGCGAGTTTTCGTGCTCTGGACGTGGAAGTACTTCACGCGGAAGATCGGGGACCGGCTCGTGACGGGGTTGCCGAGCCGGTCGCTGGAGCATGCGTCCGCTGCGATGGATGCCGACGGCGTCTGAGCCTTGCGCCCCGGGGCAGCCTCGGGCCTTCCAGGCCGACTTCACGCCGTCGCGTAGCGCCGCTCGATGGCACCGCCCCTAGGCGAGTGCACGACCCGAACGATGTCGCCGATCCGGTCGAGCGCGCGGGCCGCGTGCGCCCCGGCCTCCATCGGCTCGCCGACCCACCACCCCGGCACTTCGGCATTGCG
>DATEDV010000463.1:0-8037 GCA_035281485.1 Candidatus Limnocylindria bacterium
AGGAAGGCCGTCCGCGCGACGTGGCCGCTCGGGAAGGCGCCTGGGAAGGGCGCGTGGACGAACGGGACGAGCTCGATGCTCCGGGACAGCTCGTCGGGCGGCGGCGGCTGGGGCACCGTCAGCTTCAGCGCGACCTCGACCGCCGTCACGACCGCCAGGAGCAGCGGGACGGTCGCGGTGTCGAGGCGGCGCCGCCAGCGCGCGACGGCGAGGCCGAGGGCCAGACCGGCCGTCACCTCCGCCTGGCCGGCGATGCTCACCGCCGACGCGAAGACGTCGAGCCACGTCGTGCGGACGGACTGGACCAGATCGAGGAGGGCGCGGTCGGTCTGGCGGAGCGCGCCGGCCGCGACGAGCGCGGCGAGCACGACCAGCGCGATCGCGAGGAGTGCGACGCGGATCAGAGGTAGCTCTCGAAGTCGTCCTTCGCGCGACGGAAGTACGCGAAGCCGATGAGGAAGAGAACGAGTGCGACGCCCGCGGAGTATCCGAGCATGGGCCAATCCGGCGGCAGACCGTCGAGCAGCGCGCGCTGGTAGCCGACGATGATCCCGGTCATCGGGTTGAGCTGCAGCATGCGGAGCTCGAATGGGTCGTTCGCCACCGTGATCGGATAGAGGATCGGCGTGAGGAAGTACCACGCCAGCAGGAGCACGCCAAGGATGTGCTCGACATCGCGGAAGAACACGTTGATCGCGGCGAGCAGATACGCGAGGCCCAGGTTCATGACGATCTGCACGGCGATGAGGACCGGAAGCCACACGATCCCCTCGGGATGACGCGGTCCGAACACGATGAGCGCGAGGAAGAGCACGACCAGGCTGAGTGCGAAGTTCGCGAGCGACGAGAGGACGGCGGCCGCGGGGAGCAGCTGCAGCGGCAGGCGGACCTTCTTCACGATCGTCGCGTTCGAGACGATGGACGCCGCGCCCGTCTGCAGCGAGTTCGCGAAGAACGTCCACGGCAGAAGACCGACGAAGAGGAACATCGCGTAGGGCTGCTCGCCGCTCTCGGTGCGCGGCCGCGTGTCGAGGAGCACGCCGAAGAGGATCCAGAACACGACGAGCTGCAGCAGCGGGATGAGGAAGTTCCAGCCGAACCCGAGGACCGATCCCTTGTAGCGCGAGCGGAGCTGCCGCCACGCGAAGTCGCCGAGCAGCTCGCGCCGCTCGATCAGCGCGCCAAGATCGGCGATCACGGCGCGAGTATGCTCCGCCGCCCACAGCACATCGCCACGAAGCCACACATGACGGCACGCTACTTGTGGTCTCTGAGCGGTGTGTCACTAGTGCTACACTGCGGCGCATGCCGGCAAAGAACCCTCGCGTGAACGTTGTCCTGGAGCGTCCGCTGTACGACGCGTTGGGCCGTCTTGCGCGACGCGAGGGCGCGTCCCTCTCGACGAAGGCTCGCGACCTGTTGCGCGATGCGCTCGAAACGCATGAGGACATCGTCCTCGCGGAGATCGCTGCGGAGCGCGAGCAGACCCTCGACCGGGCCAAGACGCTTACGCACGACGCTGTGTGGCGCCGCAGACCCCGGGCAAAACGGCGCTGATTGCCATACACCCTCCGCTATCACCCGAGGGTGGCCGACGACGATCTGAAGACGATCCCTGCCGAGGCCCGTACGCGCATCGCGAGAGCGATCCAGGCTCGGCTAACGACGGCACCCGAGCGCTATGGCGTCCGACTCACGGGAACGCTTCGCGGATATTGGAAGCTGCGCATCGGTGACTATCGCGTGGTCTTCAAGATCACTTCGGCAGACGTATTGATCCTCGCGATCCTGCATCGCCGGCAGGTCTACGAGCGAGCACTGCGTCGGACGGAGTAGAAGGAGCCGACGATGACTCGAGCACCGAAAGCGCACACCTTCAAACGAGGCGATATCGCGCTGCGGGCGTGGGAGTGGCCAGGCGACGGACCCACGGCGCTGCTCCTCCACGGCATCGGGAACTACGCCCGCTACTGGGACTTCTTCGCGGACGCGGTCGCCGGGCGGCTGCGCCTCGTCGCAACGGACGCCCGCGGTCACGGGGAGAGCGGCCGCCCCGCCGACGGGTACGCGCCCGACGACTTCGTCGCCGACGCCGTGGCGGTGCTCGACGCGCTCAAGATCGAGCGCGCCCTGCTCGTCGGCCACTCGATGGGCGGCACGCACGCGATCCGTCTCGCGGCGGCGCATCCAGAGCGCGTCGACAAGCTCGTCGTCGTCGACGCGGGCCCCGAGGCCATGCCGGAGGGCGCCGAGCGCGCGCGGCGGCTCTCACTCGAGCGACCCGAGCGCTTCGAATACGCCGACGACGCGCTCGCGTACCTGCGGCGCACGTCGCCGGGCTATTCGGAGGACGTCTACGCGAACCGCATGCGCTGGCTTTTCAAGGAGGACGCGGGGGACTACGTCTGGCGCTCGAGCCGCGATGCGCTCGCGGCGATCATGTCGAGCGCGCGCGGCGACCTGTGGGAAGCGCTACGCACGGTGCGCTGTCCTGTCCTGATCGTGCGCGGGACGCGCTCCAACGTCCTGTCGGCCGACGTCGCGCAGCGCATGGTGAAGACCGTCGCCGACGGTCGTCTGGTGGAGCTGGACGCCGGACACAACGTCGCCCTCGATCGCCCGCGCGAGCTCGCGGAAGCGGTCCTGGAGCTGGCCGGGCGCTAGAGGCGCTCGACCGGATCGGCGGCGGAGGCGCGCGTTCGCTTCGCCGCGCCGAGCGCCGCATCGGCGCGCGCGACGACGTCGCTGCCCGATTCGCCAGGCCGATAGGTCGCGATGCCGTAGCTGAACTGCGCCGGCCCGCTCCGACCCGGGAAGAGGATCGCGGTCTCCGCCAGGCGCTCGGCGACCATCTTGGCCGGCACGGCGCTGGTGCGCGGCAGCAGGATGAGGAACTCGTCGCCGCCGATGCGCAGCCCGACGTCGTTCCCGCGGATCGCGCCCTTGATGGCGCGGCCGAAGTTGCGCAGCAGCACGTCGCCCGCGTCGTGGCCGAAGTCGTCGTTCACGCTCTTCAGCCCATCCAGGTCGACCACGACGGCGCTGAACGGCAGTCCGGTGCGCGTGGCATCGGCGACGAGCTGCGGCAGGTGCACCTCGAGCGCGCGGCGATTCGGCAGGTTCGTCAGCGCGTCCGTCATCGCCATCGACTTCACGGCCACGCTCTCGTCGGCGAGCCCCGCCGCGCGCTCCGTGGTGATCTCGCGCTGCCGACCGGTCGCGCGCGCGACCGCGGCGCACGTCGCCATGACGACGGCGAGGAGCACGAGGCGCGCGAGCGCGCCCTCGCCGGGCGGGGCGCCCGCGAGCGTCGACACGAGCGCGATGACCGCGATGCCGGTCACGACGAGCGCGGCGAGCAGCAGGATCTGCTGCACGCTCCCCGCGAGGATGAGCACCACCGCCGGCACGACGAGGTAACCGACGTACGCGCTCTGCGCGCCGCCGGTGAGGACGACCATCGTGAGCAGGACGAGCTCGGCGATCGTCGCCGCGACGAGGGTGCGATACGCACCGAACCACCGCCGCGGAACGAGCGCGAACCAGAACGTTCCCGTCGCCGCCACGATGGCGGCGCTCGCGAGCAGGCCCGGGTAATCCGCCGCCGCCGTGTCTGGGAGCAACGCGTTGAGCACGAAGACCGCGGCCATGCCGAAGCTGACCGCGAGGCCCGTCGCGCGCACCACGCGCCGGTAGTGCTGGGCTGCCCGCGCTCGCTCGAGCGCGCCGGCCTGCTCCGATCCGGCGAGGATCGACTCGTCGTCCGGCATCACGTCGTGCACAGACGGATTGTGGGCGCGAACGCGACTAGCTTGGGCTGGGAGACGGCGACGGCGTCGGCGAGGGTGCGGGCGATCCGGTCGGCGAGGGACTCGGCGACGGCGACGGCGAGGGCAGCGGCGGGCACCCGCTCCCACCGCGACCCAGCTCGACCTTCTGCAGCACGCCGACGACGTCGACCTCCTTGGACTCGTAGCCAGGGGCGCAGACGAGCACCTTCGCGCCGCGGCCGGGATGCGGCGCAACGATCGTGTTGACGGCGGTGGTCGAGGTCGCGAGTACGGTCGTGCCCTGCCGGATGTCCGCCTTGTCGACCGGGGTCTCGGTGCCCGACTCGACGATGAGCGCGCTCCACGACGTCGGCGTCATGCGGATCTGATCCTGGCTCGTCGGGACGCTGGTGCGGAGGTACGCGTTCGCGTCCACGCGCATCCGCGATTGGCGCGGCAGGTTGAGGAACTCGAAGCTCCCGTTCACGTCGGTGCTGACGACGCGCTGGCCGTGCGTCAGCGCGGCGTTGATGATCCCCTGATCGGTGAAGTCATCGATGACCCGCCCGCGCAGGTCGACCGTGTTCAGCCAGCCGCCGATGACGGTGGCGACGAACAGGATGAGAAGTGGGAGCACCGAGGCGTACCGGTGCCGTAGAACTCGACGCAACTACGGAAAAGGCTAACGTCCGCCCGGGCCGACGTCGAATGCGCTCAGCGGATCTCGCGCGCGAGGAACGCGAGGACGCGGCGCTGCCACTCCTCGGGCTGCGTGCTGAAGGCCCTCACGTGATCGCAGCCGGGGACGAGCCACAGCTCCGTGGCCGGATTCGCGCTCGCCGCCCTCAGGTCCTCACCGTGGTGACGGAACACCGTCCGATCGCCCTCGCACTGGATGAACAGCCACGCGCGCTCGGGATGATCGCGGACGACCTCGACCGGCTTGAGCACGAACAGATCGAGGTCGAGGAAGACGCGCGCCATCAGCACGATGCCCGGCGTGAACCAGTCCGGCAGGCCGGTGTAGCTGGGAGCGACCTCGCCCACCACGGTCACACCGTCGGCGAATCCCGAGTCGGCGACGACCGGACCGACGCTCGGATCGACTTTCACCGTCATGATCGCGCTGGTCGCGCCCATCGACTCGCCGACCAGCGCGATCCGTTTCCGATCGATGCCCGCCTTCTTCTGGACGAAGTCGATCGCGGCGAGCACATCACGCGGTTCGTACTGGCCGAGCGAGTACCGCACGCCCTCGCTCTCGCCGTGCGCGCGGAGATCGAAGAGCAGCACCGAGTACCCGTGCGCGAGCAGGAGCTGCGCGACCTTCTGCGGAGCGAATCCGGACTTGATGCGATTCGCGGCCCGGCCGTGGATCACGATGACCGCACGATCCGCCGCCGCGACCGGGAACCACCAGCCTTTCAGCAGGAGGCCGTCGGTGCTGCGGAACGACACGTCCTCGTACGTCGCGGAGACGCTGGTCGCCGGCGGATCCAAAGGTTGTCGTCCCGGACGCGTGAGGCCATCGGCGACACGAAGCGACACGCCCGCGTACGCCAGTAGTACTAGTACGACCAGCGCCGCGATCGCGCGCCGGGCCGAAATACGCCACTTCCTCACGCCAGCGCCCGAACTGTACGCCGAGCGCACCAAACGACTTGCGCCCCTTTGTCGTTCGACAGTGTGAGGAGGTGGCTCCGCATGCTTGAGAAGCTCTTGTCTCTTCTTCTCCACGCGAAAAGTGGCGCGGTCGCGACCGTGTTCGTCATTGGTGCGAGCGGTGCGCTGGTGACCGCGACCGTCGACGACGGTGTGACCACGCTCACGATCACGCAGCCGACTTCGTCGGAGACGACGGGGTCGAGCACGACCACGACGCCCAGCTCCGTCGAGCAGGCGATCCTCGCGCTCTTCAATCGCACGAGCGCTGAGGACGACCCGACCTCGACCGCGACGGCCAAGGGCTGCTCGGACGAGGCGCACGAGCGCAACGAGCACATGAAGCGCGTCAACGACGCGGCCAAGGACGCCCGCGATGAGGTCAAGGATCTTGGCAAAGACGCGCGCGGCGACAAGGCCGTCAAGGAGCTCGTCCATGACGCCGACACCGAGATCAAGGACATCCGTCAGGCCGCGGTGAAGGCGATCCACGCGACGTTCGACTGCGACCCGCATGAGGATGGGGACGACGACGACGAGGACGCCAACGACGAGGACGGCGATGACGAAGACGAGAACGGCGACGACGAGGACGAGAACGGCGACGACGAGGACGACACCTCGACCGACACCGACTTCGAGTTCACCGGCGACGCCGAGGCGATCGCCGACCTCGCGATCGATCTGATGGACCAGGTGGTCGAGGATCTCGAAGCGGACCTGGCTGAGCTCGAGGACACCGATGAGGAAGCGACCACCTCGAACACGAAGCAGCACGGCAAGTCCGACGGCGACAACAAGGGCAAGGGAAAGGGCAACAGCGGCAAGGGTCGTAGCCGCTAGCGCGACCTAGATCCCCCTGCGTCGAGCGGCCCGCCAGATCGGCGGGCCGCTCCTTTTCTCCCCCGACCGGGTGCGTTGCAGAGCGGTGTCCCGGCCTAAGACGTGTGCCGCTCGCGCGTTATGCGAATGACGAACAGCTGATCAGGTCCCCTCTCTGCGAAGAGGCGCCCGCCCCCGGGCGCCTCTTCCCATTTCCGGCCCGTATGCCGGCGGCGCGCATTTGGTCTGTAGACTGGTCAGATCATGAAAACCCTCCCGCTGGCCGAGGCGAAGGCGAAGCTCAGCGGCCTCATCGACGACGTCGCACGTCGAGACGAGCGCGTCACCATCACCAAACACGGACGTCCGGCGGCCGTCCTGATGAGTCACGACGAGGCGGCGAGCCTCGACGCCACGCTCGAGATCATGTCCGATCCCGACTTCTACGCGGAGATCCTCCGCAACCGGCGCGCGCTGGATCGCGGGAAGGGCCGTCCGTACGACCTGGACGAGGTCCTCGGAGAGGAGGTCCCAGCGAGTCGTGCGAAGTCGTCGCGTGCTGTTGCTCCGAGAGACGGCCGACGTGCTGCGGCGGCTCCCGCCACAGGCAAAGCGAAAGGTGCGCGCAGCGCTCGCCGAGCTCCAGCGAGATCCCGATCTCGGTGAGCCGCTCGAACGCGAGCTGACGGGGATGCGGCGGGTCCGCGTCGGACGGCTACGTGTCGTCTACCGGGTCGGGACCGCGGGCATCGAGGTGATCGCCGTCGGTCCGCGGCGGACCATCTACGGCGAGCTCGAGCGCGAGGCACGCACCGGACCCTGACGGTCGCGCGCGCCGTCCATGCGCGACCATGCGACCAACGCGACGAGGCTTGCGAGCCACGCGGCGCCGAACACGAAGTCGAGCGGCGTGCCGCGAACGATCGAGGGGAAGGCCTCGGCGGGACTCGGTCGCACCAGACGCCCGACGAACTCGAACAGCTGACCGTCGCGCTCGCTGAGGCGGATGTCCGGCGCGAGGTCGTACGCGATGTGCGGCAGGACCGCGTACACGTACGCGATGAACAGCGAGAAACCCGCAAGACCAGCGGCGACCGCGCGCCACGCGGGACGCAGCGCAGCGAGGCGTTCGAGCCCCGCGGCGAGAAGCACGGCGAGGAGCGGAAGGCCAGCCACGAGGTAGCGCGACGGCGGTCCACCATCCGCCCACCAGAACGCGAGGCTGGCGATGTACACGAAGAGTGCGGCGCATCCGAGCAGCAGGGTGGCCAGTACCGGCGACGGCCCTCGCCGCCAAAGCATGAGGGCGCCGGCCGCGCCGAGCAGAAAGATCGGCGCTCGCGGTATGAGGCCGAAGGTGCAATCGAAGAGCAGGCCGAGTGACCCGATCTGTGGCGCGTAGGTCAGGATCGGCTGCTGGTCGCTCACGAGGTAGTACCCGGCCCCGAGCATGAAGCGGCCGAAGAGCAGCCCGTTCACGATCACCAGCGCGGCGACCGGTACGAAGAACGGCAGGGCCGCGGCCGCGACGCGCATCGCGCGCTGTGACCACGTGGCCGGTGTGAGCGGACGCAGCGCGACGTACGCGATCGCGACCCCCACGCCGAGCGCGACGAGCGCGGCGCGCGTGCTGAGCCAGGGCAGGAACCCGGCGCACGCTGCGGCGCCGGCCAGCGCGAGCGGAGTGGCGGCACGGCCCGCGCGCAGCAGACGCGCCGCGGTGACGAGGGCCAGGGCGGCGGGGGGCTGCGGATAGATCTGCGTCGTGTACGTGAACGCAGGA